>NZ_JBBYHS010000003.1:0-292006 GCF_038290035.1 Flavobacterium calami | reverse complement strand
GACATCAAGAAAATGTTTCCTAGAACAATACATGCAGTTACACTTGAAGGTTTTCTAATAAAGTTAACTCTGTTTGTGTTTGGACTCCAATTAAACAAATCAATTAACTAGCAACTTGAATTATATAGGTAAAAAATTTGAAGTATTATTAGACGATCTGGATATCCCAATAAAAAATGTCATGTTTACTCCTGATTTTAGTAATAAAAAAAAAGTAAGTTATACATACTTTGAAATATATGATGGTTTTGAAACCAGTCGAAAATTGGAAAAAGGGGAGATTCCTGTAAACATCATAATAACTTGGCAACCTCCGCTTGATGCTAACGAATTAAACAAATTAATTATTGATCGTACAAAAAGTGGTCAATGGACTCCCGAAAAAGAAGGGTATTTTAAACAACAAATTGTAGGCGATGTAGTGAGAACAAATTATAATCTTGAAAATTATAAAAAGAAATAGGTTTGATTTTATAAAAAAGAAGCCGTTTACATTGTTAGACGGTCTTCTCTTTTAATTTATGAATAGACTGTAGGAAGTGATAAAATCATTCAATAATAAATTATGAAAAAGTATATACTATTACTTAGCATGTTTTTGATCTCCTGTACAAGAAAAGATATTGAGAACGTAACCATAAAAGGGACTGTATTTAATAAAACAACCGATAAGCCTATAAAAAATAAAAAAATTGAGATTGAGATTGAATGTTGGAAATATGCTAATAGTCCGGACGAAAGCTACGCAGAGCATGAAAAAAAGTATATTAAAACTGACTCCAATGGTAATTATTCCGTTAATTTTAATAAAGGTGCTTTTGTAACTTTTCATGTAGAAGAAAATGGATTTGGCAGGTATGTCGGCAAACTATATATTAATAAAAATGAACATACTCATGATATATATTTAATTCCTCTTCATTAAAAAATATAAAAATTTGTGCACAATAAATTCTTGTGTCTGGACATAAAGTATGTAATTTATAAAAAGAAGAAAAATAAAAAACGGCTTTTATTGAAAAAAAGACACTGTCGAAAAAAATCCCTTTTGAAACCAAAAGGGATTTTTGTTAGCATCAAAACGTTTTATATTCAACGCCATTTTTATCGGCGTAAGGCAATAACAACTTCATGACTTTTTCATATTTTTTATCGAGCAAAATACCTTTAGTATCATCTAGTTTTCTACTGGCATTATCTATTTCCTCTTCGCTTTTTCCTTCGTCAATCATTTTGGCAATGATAAGGAAGTCCGTTTTTTGAATTTCATCGGCATATTCAAACAAATCTAAAGCGGCTTTGACAATAGGTTTTGCCTCTTCCTCAACTTTAAGGTTTTTAATTTTTTTGATGTCCTCCTTAAACGTATTGGCATACCAATATTTTACAGACTCCACACAAGTTGCAGGACGCATCGATTTATTGTCAGCTGCTGGCACTTGTAAACTACCATTTATTTTTTGCTGATAAAACTCTTTAAACAAGCGTTCAAAACTTTTAGGGATTTTATTTGCATTAAGACCAATCACCTCAAAAACCTGATCCGGGCTATCATTTAGCAGGTTACAAGAAGAAACAATAGCCGACAAAAAAAGGACAAAAATAATTTTAAGTTTCATCTTATTACTGGTTTAGGGTTTCCGTCTTTTTTATAACTGAAGACTGCAATTTTTCAATTTTCATCAAAACAAAATTTTCATACGCTTCCTGTTTTGTTTCGCTTTTTTTGCCTGAACTAAAGCTTTCACTTATGATATAACTTTTTATAAACTGGCTTTTTTGAGCTCCTAATGCATAATACCAACTTCCCATTTCTGAATGTACAAAAATTACAATTTCGTCCATTTTCATTATTTTTCTTTTACCCCTTAACGGACTACTTTTATAAACTGCATTTTCTTTTGCATCAAAAGTATAGCGTATTTTGCTTCCTATCTGTATATCATACAAACTGTGCAGGACAAAATACCCCATTAAAATATAAATGGCCCACCGCATTGCTTCGTCAAGGCGATGGTCAAAAAACGATAAAATCAAAATACCGGCAATAATACCCGCTAAAAACCACCAGGACATAGCAAGTGATGGCTTTTTGGGACATAAAGAAAAGGTATTCAGTGTTTCTTCAATATTATATTTTTCCTGAATGTTCATTTGTATTTATGATTTCCTGAATTTCGTTAAGTAAATTTTGCATCGATCTGGCTGTTAAACCCTGAGCAACGCCACTGCATAGTTCTTTGCCATTTTTCATATAATAAAGATTCAGCGAAACATTGATGGTAATGAAATACTGAGTGGTTCGTACGACTTCAAAATTGACAAAATCACTAAAAGGAATTCTGACCGGCGGAATAATCAAGGCATTCTTGATGAGGATTTCTTTTTGGTTCATATCGATCACAACATGATTTATAAAAATCGAAATCAGACATACAACGGTAAGAATTCCAAAAATCCAGATCATAGTTGTATTCTTGGTCAATACGCCGGCAAAGGCAAATGCAGCCATTCCTAAAACTACAAACAAGCCAAAGCCATATTGTCTCTTCATGACATATTGGTTTCCGTTTTTTGTGAATTTTTGTAAAGTTTCCATAGTTATTCAATTTTTACCCCATCAATAATCAGTGTAGTAGCTACTATTGACATATACGAGCTGGTGTAATCCGCAGTCAATTGATCGCTTAAGGAATCTATGTTTGCTTTTGTAAATTCTAATTTCCTGGAAGGCATTTTACCGTAAGAATCCACCATTGTGATGTGCCCGTCAAGTCCGTTTTTATTAGTCATAAAAGCTTTTAATAAAGCTACATTCTGCTTCTCAAAATCTATTGAAAAATAATAATTCTTTGTCTGCTCTTTTTTTTCAGTTCCATCAGTCGTTGTAACATTATTTGTCGAAGTAGTAAAAGAGAATGTTGCAGACCGAACTGGTGCCACAATCGTTTTGTTACCATCTTTTATCGTGATTTCTATTTTAACACGTTTGTCTTCCTGTTGTCCGTAACTCAATGTGGTCAAAAAACAAAAGGCTATCAGTATTAATGTAAACTTTTTCTTATTCATAATTTAGATTTGTTTTAAAAAATATTTAAAGCAAGATTACCATTTACTAAATTTCAGAACAATTCAGAATTGGTATATGGTAGCGTTAGATTTTTATTTGGTCATAGTGGCAGGGTATCAGCAAAATAAAGGTTTATGGCCTGTTTAGAACACTATTTACGAATTGATTTTTCAGCCTGAAAATGTTTGGTCAGTAATCAGACAATTTGTACTTTCCCTCAGTAATATTGATATCTATGTACTACAAAACAATATTTTTGCCTTTAAAAAACAACCCTTTAGAATGCATTTCTTTCCTATTTCTATTTCTTTTTTTGGGAATTTCAGTCCATGCACAAAAAGCTTCTGCTACAGAGAATTTGGCCGCTTATGGGTATTCCAAACGTTTTTCTGATACTGCTTCCTGCAAAAAAATGCAGCAGCTGGCATTAAATCAGGCAAAAAAGAAAAAGAGTACAGAGGACAAGATTATTTGCTATTCGTATTTAGCTTTAACCCAAAGAAGATTACTGCATTTAAAAGAATTTTCACATTATGCAGACAGCGCTTATTATTTGTCGGGCAAAACCAATAAAATAAGACCAAAGGCTTATGCATTTCTCGCCATGGGCACACTAAAATCGTATATCGATGAAAAACCGCAGGCTATAAAATATCTTCTGGCTTCTTATAAACTTTTTGCAAAAGTACAGGCACACGATCAGTGTTCTAAAATTGCTTCGGATATATCCTATCTTTTTTCTCCGGCATCACCAACGAAAGTTGAAAAATATGCCCGTGAAGCTTTATTCCATGCCGCTAAAGCCAGTGATCCTGAAAGTATCCTGCATGCCCGCCTTGCTTTTGGAAGTTACTTAACCGATAATCTGGAAACCGCAAACACTGCAGAATGGCAGAAAGCCGTAACTTTTTTTAAAGAAACGGTTCGTCTTGCTGAAAAGCATTCGGGTTCAATAGTAAGCAAGAGCAACATTGGAATTGCCTATATCAATCTCGCCGATCTTTATTCGAAAGGCCCAAAACCCATTGATGAGAAAGCTTTTTTGAAAAATCTGGAGAAAGCAACAGTTATAGCCAAACAATATAATATCAGAATCATTTACCGAAGTGCTATTGGGCTACAAGGATTTTATTTTACCGAAAAAGGGGATTATGCCAAAGCAGAGTTGTTATTTATTGAAGGAATAAAATACCAAAAAAGCCTTCCTTATACAGATAATTATCTTTTGGCTACTTTTTACGATTGTCTCAAAGATGTTGCAGCAAAAAGGAAAGATTTTGAAGCCTATTATAATTATGACGCAGAATATGTCAAATACAATCAGTTGAAATATGATGAATCGACTCAAAAAGTATTGCAAAATGCTGATGTACGATATGAATCTTCTAAAAAGCTCGAACGCATAAAACAACTGGAACTTGAGAACGAACTGGTGCAAAAAAACAAGCTTCTGGGCTACGGAATTGCAGGTGTTTTACTCATTGGACTGGTGTTTATGTTCCGTTCCTACTATTATCGCCAGCGCTATTACCAAAACCGGGAAGATTTCATGAAACAGGAACAAGCCAACAGCGAACTTAAAGTACAGCTGATGGAAAAAGAAACCATTGAAAACCTGTCTGCACGACTGGCTTTGGAGAGAAGATTACTGCGTTCTCAAATGGATCCGCATTTTATTTTTAATGCTTTGGGAAATATTCAGAGCATGATTTTGCAAAAAGATACACTTCCTGCGGTTTCTTATCTGAATAAATTTGCCAAGCTTACCCGTCAGGTTTTGGAACAATCGCGCAAAGAAACCATTTCTCTCGAAGAAGAAATCAGTACTTTAAAAAATTATATCGAACTCCAGCAACTGCGTCTTAATAATGGTTTTGAATATGTGATTGAATGCGATGAAACCGTTGAAACCGATGTTCTTATTCCACCACTTTTGATTCAGCCTTTTATTGAAAATGCTGTCGAACATGGCTTAAAACCTCAGGTTAAAGAAATTAAAGGTTTAATTGAAATTCATTTCACACAACATATAGACAAACGAAACCTCATTTGCGCAATTAAAGATAACGGAATCGGTCTGGCAGCTTCCGCAAAATTAAATCGGAACGACAATCACGAATCTTTGTCTACCAAAATTACAGACGAGAGGTTAAGCAAAATGCAGAAAGAAAATCCGTATGCAGGATTTGAGGTTCGGGAACGCGATGCGGATGACGGACCGGGCTGTATTATTATTTTAAACATTCCAATACTATAATACAATGTACAAAACTATTATTATTGAAGATGAACAACGTATCAGAGAAGCATTGTCTATAATGCTTGAAATGACGGCTCCTGATAAAATTCAGGTGGTGGCTTACGCCGAAAGTGTAACGGAAGCTGTAAAACTGATCGACCGCCTTAAACCTGACCTGGTTTTTATGGACATCATGCTGAAAGACGGAACCGGTTTTGAGGTGCTGCAGCAAATTACTTTTAATTCCTTTCACCTGATTTTTACAACCGCTTATGAACAGCATGCCATTAGTGCTTTTAAATACAGCGCCATCGATTACCTTTTAAAACCCATCGATCCTGAAGAACTGAAAGTGGCAATAGACCGTATTGCAATTTTACAGGAAAGGGTTCTCGAAAAACAACAGCTAAGTGAACTACAGATCAACCTTTCTAAAACACCGGACCGAATTATATTACCCACCCAGGAAGCGATGTATGTAGTAAAACTCGAGCAAATTATAAGATGTGAAACTTCCGGTTCATACACTACTTTTTTTCTCTCGGACGGAAGAAAAATTATGGTTTCCAAGCCACTCAAAAATTATGAGGATTTACTGGAACCACCTGCTTTTTTTCGCATTCATCAGTCGCATTTGATAAATCTAAATTGTATTGTAAGCTATTCCCGTGAAGGAATGGTTCAGATGAATGATAAATCTTTTGTGCCTATTTCAAGAGGGAAAAAAGAACAATTTTTTAAACTGATGAAAGAGGAAATTTAGTGTTTCAATACGTAATATCTGTCTAAAGGACCTAAATACCAACCCGAAACAGCAGAAGACAAAGTCAGGGTTTTGACTTACAGCAGTTACAGCTATTTTTGACCCAGTAAATAACTATAACGATGAACAGAAAAACCCTATCTATCTTAAGCTACATCACTATTATTGGCTGGATTGTAGCTTTTGTAAAAAGCAAAGACTTAACCCCAAAAAGCGATTTGGTCACGTACCATCTGAAACAAGGATTCGGAATCTTTTTAGTTTCTATTGCCGTAAACATTATTCTTTCTGTGGTTATTACAACAGTGACTTCGCTATATTTCCTTAGTTATATTGGCTATGCCATTTTTATCTTATGGATTTTTGGTATCATCAACGCTGCCAACGAACAGAAAAAACCAATTCCTGTAATCGGAAAAATTTTTGAAGATAAATTTGGTTTTATAGACTAATATCAAATGATCTTTTTTAGCTGACGTTTTTATTTTTGGAAGTAGAAAATGATTCTCAACAATCTTGGTTTTGAGGCTAAGAGTGGTTGGGAATCTTTTTTGTTGATAAGCAAAAAAAATCGGTTTTTGAAATTTTCAAAAACCGATTAATTGTATAGATTCTGCGATGTTTAAACTAAGTTATGCTTTTTTTAGCTCTAGTTTTTCCCCATCAGGAGAAGTGTAGATTTCTGACGAAAGGCTTTCATAAGGTTTAAAAGTTCCATCGGCATTTTTTTCTACCATTATGATTTCACCTTTATATTTTTTGAATGAAAGTTCTTTTCCTTCTTTTGTTTTAACAGTAAACTGGTCTCCATTAGGATAATCATAAGCTTTTTTACCGTTTTCGTAGATGATGAAATTTGGAGAATACGAATCCAGACTCATCATACCTCCTGAACTATTTGATGATGGTTTGAATCTTGGAACGTAAAAGTCTCCTACAAATATTTTCTTTTTATAATAAGCGGTTCCTGTTGTAGCAATATAGTAAACCGACTCTGAGTTCAAATGGTCTATTTTATTTGTGAAACCTCCCGGCTGATTCACGAATTCAAATTTAGCAATCGTTTTTTTAGCATTGTCTGGCCATAAACTTAATAATCCGGCCCCTTGTTTTGCTTCAGCTAAGTATTCATTTGCTTTTGCAAAATTTACTTTGAAAATTTCAATAAGGCTTAAATTAAGGTAGATTACCTTGTTGAGGTCCTTATCTTTCATTTTTCCGAATTGTTTTCCGATGTAGCTTTTGTAAAAAGTTTGCATTTCATCCAGATAAGCGTCTTCAAAAGAAAGCGATTCTAATTTAGTCAGCATTTCATCAGTTTTGGTATTAAAAACACCTAATTCCGGAAACTCTTCACATTTTTCAAAATTTCCATAATTAAAAGTAGTTTTGGATTCATTTGCAGTAATTAATAAGTTGTCCATTAATTCATAAACTTGTCCGCACAATGTATTTGCTAAATCAGATTCATTTGTTTTATTGGCACTTTTTTCAAGAGTGCAGGCTTTATTAATAGAAGTTTGATGAATGATTTCATTGTTTTTGGTTAAAAATAAGAAACTAAAATCGCCCTCAATAATTGTTTGCCCCATTGCATTAACAGATCGTGATTTAGTAGGGGAATAACCAACCAAAACTTTTATGTCCGGATTAACATTGTCAATACGTGTATCGTTTTTGTACTTGTCTAGCGTTATATCTTTTTCATAAGTGGCATCTTTTACACGTTCTGAAGTATATGACCATCTGTCAGAACCTTGCACAATAATTGAGTATTTTTTTATTGAGTTAAAAAAATCAGATTTTGGAACCGGAATGGTAAAACTCTTGGTTTTGGTATCTGCTTTTTGTGCATTTATGGTCACAGAAAAAAGAAGAAACAGCGCCACTGCTTTGATTTTAATCATTATATAAATATTTAAGGTTTATCGGATAAAAATAATATTTAACAAACAATATATCCTATTTTTGTCAACAAAATTTTAATAAAATAGTAATTAACCAACCGTTTAAACTTATGAAAAAAATTACCCTATTATGTTTTTCTTTCTGTTCCCTTTTTTCTTTTGCTCAAAAAGTAGACTTAGACCGATTTTATTTTAATGTAAATTATCAGGATATTCCTGTTACTATTGTTCCGCTTGAACAGAGAACATTTTCGACAAATGTAATAACAGATGGGCCAATATCAAATGAATTTGACGGAGCAAGAGTTCTTAATGATCAGTTACATATTTATGGGTGGAAAAAAGTAACCGAAGGAGCCTCAGTAAGTGTTAATCTTAATTTGGCTGATTTTTATGAAGAAGGAACTAAAGTGGAAACAAGAACCGTAGAAGAAAAAGATAAAGACGGAAAAGTAATTCGCTCTTATCCAATGTACACGCTTGTTACGACTTATAAAGGAAAAGCATACGCTAATGTTATTGCACCGAATATTGAAAAACCAGCCGCAGCGCCTGTACAGGAAGCAGCTAAACCTACAAACAGATTTTTGAAGAGCACTAATCAGGAAGCACCGGCAGAGGCTTCAGGTGAAAGTAAAAAAAATTACAACCTGTCTAATACCGTAACTATAAAATCTGCTGAGAATGTCAATCAGTCTTATTTAGAAAGAGAACATGCTAAAAACAGACGCGTTAATTTTAATAAAAGCTTAAGGGATTTTATTGATGGCGCCATCAGAAATGCCAATTTAGAATTAAACTATAATTATGGATTTACCCCAATAAGCCGTCAGGAACAATTATGGATTATAGATTCGAAAGAAGAAGAAGGGGCTATTCAAAAAGAAGCCATTGAAGCTGTAAAAGTTCAATTTGCTACAATGAAAGCAGATCAGTCAATTGATAAATTGACTCAGGATTTACAGCCTTTAATTGAATATTTTGAGTCTTTGAAAACAAAATATAAAGAAGACAACAAGGGAAGTAAAAAAATAAGATATTCAGCATATTACAATCTTGGGAAAATTTATTTGTATTTAGATCAGCCTGAGAAAGCAATAATAGAAGGTGAAGGTTTAATTGCTAATGATTATGATAAAGGAGATGGAAAAGATATTATTGCAAGTTCAAAAAAATTAATTGAAAAATTCAATAAATCGCAAATTAGGACAAGACATAATCCTTCATTATAAAAAAAAGGGCTGCTGGTAAAAAAATATTTCCAGCAGCCCTTTTTTTACAACTTTTAAATATTTTAAAAAGCCGAATGTTTATAATTAGCCCTGATGGCAACGACATCCTTTTGCTCGCTTCTTTAGCGAGTAAAAGATATAGTGGACAGCAGGAACAATATTTAATAGAAGCCTGTTGTTTTGCTTCTAATGTTAAAATCCGAAATTAACTCCTAAACCGAAAACTTGTCTGGTTTGGAAGCCTTCAAAAGCATTGTCATCATAAATAGCCTGGAATGAAAAGTTCGCCGACAGATATTTGTTTACTTTCATGATAATATTTAGCGAGTAATCTATATCGACATTTTGAGGATCTTCTAAATAATTGGAGTAGAGGTTCAACGTGTTTTCTGCCGTTACATTAGTCATAATGGCCAGTTTGTAATAAACCGAAGCGTAAAAACCTAATTCATAACGCATGCTTTTACCCTGATCTACACCAAAATAAGAGCCGTCAACGTACCCAATCCCGGAAGTGTAAGTATTGTCTACAAAAGTGAATTTTGAGGTCAATGGTGCAAAGTTGATTTTTAGATTGGCATCTTTTGTCCAATAGATACCGGGACCGGTTGTGAAATATCCAGGAGACATGAATTTGGTATTTTCTGTCCTGATTTCTTTTCCGTTTTCATCCTGACCGTAGATATAGCCGGTTGTAAACTGTGTTCTGAAATTCACGAAGTAAGAGTAGTACCATTGCCCGAAAGCTCTTTTTCCTACTATAGAATTAAACTCGAATCGGTCATCAGTCTTTTTTTCGAAATCGGCATTTTTGGTCTGCAGTAAACCATAAGAGGCCAGAAGTTTGTTATCCCAGGTAAGGTCGTCTTTTTTATAATTGAAATCATAGTTGATTCCCAACGTTCCTGAGAAACTGTCTTCACCTCCTGCAATCCAGTTATTAAAACTCGACTGATTTAATAATAAAGAAAGGTTCCCTTTGGTTTTCCAGCCTTCGCCTTCAATGGTATCGTTTATTTTTTTTACCGCTTTTTCGGTATTCTGAATTAATTCCTTTTCGGTATTTTGAGCCTGAACAAAAGTAAAGTTCGCTAAAACGAAGAGTAATAAAGCTATCTTTCTCATGGTTGTTTAGTTTTAAGTATATTAACAAATATAATACTAAAAACGCTAAACCCTGAAGCTTATTGGGTTATAAAGAAAGTTATTTCTTAGATTCTTTGTATAAAGGTACCGCAGAACATGCCTCTCCGTACATAATACTTCTGGCAAAAGGCTGCAAATAAGTTGTTGCCAAAATATAAGCGCGCATTGGTACCGGTTTTTTGGAACAGCCTTTTACAATAACAGGTTTGTTTTTGTATGCCGAATAATCAATTGTTGGTAAGATTTCTTCGTACAAGCTTCCGTCAAGATCTTCTATGGTTCCATTGACAACTTTTTTAGCAAATGGCGCTAATTGTACCGCTACTAAAATTAAAGCCCAAGCCGGAATAATAGCATCTGTACTGCAATGTACCGCTACATATTGATCCTGATATTGCGACCAGTCATGATTTTTAAGATGCTCTCTAAAGTCTTTTTCCTTCAATAAAAAACCTTCCAAAAGCCACTGCGAAATGTCAATCTGCACACGCATTCCTTTTGGGTAATAATCCTCTAAATCAAAAACTTCTAAAGCACTATTGGCAACTTTATTGATAATTTCTTCCATTTTTTAGTCTGAAAGTCGAAGGTCGAAAGTCATAAAGTCTTTTTACTTTCAGACTTTATGACTTTCAACTTTATGACTATTTTTTAAAGCATTCCTAATTCTAATTTTGCTTCTTCACTCATTAAATCTTTACTCCATGGCGGATCAAAAGTAATCTCAACATCTACATCTTTTATGTTTTCGATTGTTTTTACTTTTTCTTCCACTTCTCTTGGCAAACTTTCTGCTACCGGACAGTTTGGAGAGGTTAAGGTCATCAGGATTTTTACTTCGTAATCCGTATTTACCATTACATCGTAAATCAATCCTAACTCATAAATATCAACAGGAATCTCAGGATCGTAAATTGTTTTTAAAACTCTTACGATTGATTCTCCTAATTCGTTTGTGTCTATTTCTTGTTCCATTTTTATTATTTGATTTTTACCATTAAGATATTAAGAAAATTAAGTTTTACGTCTTAAAAACAATAGCTTAATTTCTTATAATCATTTAAGAGAAATTAAGCACAGTGCTTTATGAAACTTAATGCCTTAATGGTTTGAAATTTTTTAATTTTTATTCTTTGCATCAAAAGCCAAAGCGTACATTTTGATGTTTTTTATCATTGAAACCAAACCGTTGGCACGGGTTGCTGATAAATGTTCTTTTAAACCAATTTCGTCTATAAATTGTGTATCGGCATTTATAATATCTGATGCTTTTTGATTGGAGAAAGCGCGAATTAAAATAGCGATTATTCCTTTTGTCAAAATCGCATCGCTGTCTGCTGTGAATACAATTTTATCGTCTTTTTGTTCTCCCTGAAGCCATACTTTCGACTGGCATCCTTTGATTAAATTTTCGTCGGTTTTGTATTCTTCTTTAATTAACGGAAGACTTTTTCCTAATTCGATGATGTATTCGTAACGCTGCATCCAGTCATCAAACATTGAGAATTCATCTATTATTTCGTCTTGTATTTCTTTAATAGTCATAATTATTCTTTAGCAAAATCAGTCAGCAAATTTACGAGTTTTTCAATTTCTTTTGGAGGGAAACCATTGTCAAAACCTGGTGTTTCGTAGGTTTTCTGATTTTGAGTTATTTTTAGATTCCCAATTGCGGCACCGTCGTAAAAACGTTTTTCGGTTGGTGCTTTTAAGGTAGGAATGCTTTCTACATTTATTTTTTCGAATTCGGCTACAATTTTATCCCAATTCGCTTTTTCAATTTTATTTTCTACGGCTTGCGTATCTCTTTTATTGGTTACTAAAACCGTTTGATTTTGCACCACTATCTTTTTATAATAACCTCTCGACATAGCCGAATATTCAATCACAGTTGATGCCATATCTGCTTTTTTCTGGCTTGAACAGCCTGTTATCATAAAAATCGTCAGGAATAAAAAAGATAGAATTCTCATAAAATGAAATTTTAGCTTAACATGGTTTTGGCCTTTTTAACAGCTTCAACCATTACATCAATTTCTTCTTTGGTGTTGTAAAAAGAAAACGAAGCACGAATGGTTCCCGGAATACAGAAGAAATTCATGATCGGCTGCGCGCAATGATGTCCTGTACGAACTGCAATTCCTAATTTATCGATGATCGAACCAATATCATATGGGTGAATCCCGTCAATATTAAACGAAACTACTGAAGCTTTATTTTTTCCGTTTCCGTAAATTCTCAGACCTTCAATTTCAAGCAAACGTTTTGTAGCGTGTTCCAGTAATTTTTTTTCCTGAAGCTGAATATTTCCAAAACCAACTTCATTCATATAATCAACAGCAGTTCCTAATACGATTCCGCCTGCGATATTTGGAGTTCCGGCTTCAAATTTATGAGGCAGGTCGGCGTAAGTTGTCTTTTCGAAAGTTACTTCTTTAATCATTTCGCCTCCGCCCTGATAAGGAGGAAGTTTGTTTAGCCATGCTTCTTTTCCGTATAAAATTCCGGTTCCGGTTGGCCCGCACATTTTATGTCCTGAAAAAGCGTAAAAGTCACAATCCAAATCCTGAACGTCCGGTTTTAAATGTGGAACAGCCTGCGCTCCGTCAATTAAAACGGCAGCTCCAACGGCATGTGCTTTGGCAATCATCTCTTTTACAGGATTGATTACACCCAAAGCATTCGAAATATGATTTACCGTAACAATTTTTGTTTTCTCAGATAATAATGATTCATATTCGCTAATGATTAGCTCGCCTTCTTCATTTATCGGGATCACTTTAAGTACAGCTCCTGTTTTTTCGCATAACATTTGCCACGGTACTATATTACTGTGATGCTCCAAAGAAGAAACCAAAACTTCGTCTCCCGGTTTTAAAATAGAAGCAAAACCATTGGCTACTAGATTGATTCCGTGTGTGGTTCCCGAAGTAAATAAAACCTCATGAGAAAATTTGGCATTAATATGATGTTGCAACTTTACACGTGAAATCTCATAAGCGTCAGTCGCTAACTGGCTCAAAGTATGAACTCCACGGTGAATATTGGCGTTTATTTCCTGATAGTATTTCGCTTCGGCATCAATCACAACCTGTGGTTTTTGCGAAGTTGCCCCATTGTCGAAATATATTAAGGGTTTTCCGTTTACTTTTTCAGAAAGTATCGGAAAATCAGCTCTTATTTTTTGAATATCCAGCATAATTTATTTAGAAAAATTCTATTTACAAAAGTACTAAAACTAAATTGTTTTATCCGCCAATTCTATAATTTCCTTTTATGGTACTATATTCCATATTTTAATAACTTAAACAATCATTTTTTAACAGATAGAAACATAGGTTTTGTAAAATTAAAAAAGGCGTTTCACTTATTCTAAAAAACACATAGCTCTATGTGTTGAGAAATGCGTTTCTCTTTTATATCCTTTTTAAAAGAAGAAAAACCTATGTATTTATGTGTTTAAATTAGCCTATATGATTTTAATTTAAGAGTTTGAATTATTCAGATAACCTAAAACATCTGTTAAAATCATGACCTTAAATTATTTATCTTGCATAAAAATAGCTGTATCGAAATATGAAAAAAATCTTCAAATTACTTGGCATCCTTCTTCTTTTAGTAGTTCTCTATTTCGGATTTACGACTTATCCGAAGCTGGATCTGATTTCAGGCTTTTCAGCCAAAAGCATTGCTTCGGGACATTTTTTGGATAACCGTTCGAAAGAATTAATCGAAAAGACCGACAACGATATTAATCTGATCGATCTGGCCACCAATACCATTGATGAGGCCGGAAAATTTGCAACTTCATCAGTTTACGGACTGAAAGAACGAAAAGCAATTTACCGGGAAGGTTTAGGAGCGACATTAATTAACGATGATTTTGATGTTTCGAAACCTTATTTTATTCCCAAAAGAGCTAAATCGAAAACATTGCCTTTTCCTTATGGAAGCATCGACCCGAAAGACACCATTTTTGCGAATATTGATTATAAGCAATTACAAAAAACAATTGACAACGCATTCGATAAATCGGGTGGAAAGTTAAAACGAACCCGTGCCGTAGTTGTCTTGTACAAAAACAAACTGATTGCCGAAAAATACGATACCGGTTTTACGAAAGACAGTAAAATTTTAGGCTGGTCGATGACAAAAAGTATTACCAGTTCGGCTTTTGGGGTTTTGGCGAAACAAGGAAAAATAGATATTTATAAACCAGCTCCTGTCGCAGAATGGCAAAATGACGAACGTAAAAACATTACTATTAACGACCTTCTCCACATGAATTCAGGTTTGGAATGGGAAGAAAATTACAACACCATTTGTGATGCCACCAAAATGCTTTTTCAGGCAGAAGATATGGGGAAAGTCCAACTGGAAAAACCCGCTGAATTTAAACCTAACACACATTGGAATTACTCTTCGGGAACGACCAATTTATTATCCTTAATATTAAGAAGGCAATTTAAAACACAACAGGAATATCTTGATTTTTGGTACAGTGCCGTAATCGATAAAATCGGAATGAGTTCGATGATTACAGAACAGGATATGAGTGGAACTTTTGTAGGTTCTTCATACGGATGGGCGACAGCGCGTGACTGGTCAAAATTTGGATTACTTTACCTAAATAAAGGCAATTGGAACGGTGAACAGATTCTTGATGAAAGCTGGGTAAAATACACCGCAACTCCAACCAATACTTCTGAAGGAAAATACGGTGCTCAATTTTGGCTCAACGCAGGAGGAAAATTCCCGGATGTACCGCGTGACATGTTTTATTGCAGCGGTTATCAGGGACAAATGGTGGCTATTATTCCATCAAAAGATATGGTGATTGTGAGAATGGGATTGAAGGAAGATCCTGCTTTTGATTTTAATGGGTTTTTGAAAGGGATTGTTGGGAGTGTGAAATAGTAGTTTTAGCATTTAAATGTTTTAATTTAAAAATTATACTTTTGTAAAAAATGAATCTTATTCAAATTGTTAATAGTTTTCATTTTAGAAAAACCCAATAAAATCAAGCTTTTATGAAATGTTTCCCTTATTGATGAGGTAAACAATTTAAAGTTATTAACAATTTTTGGTTATGAAAAAAGATTTAACTATGTCTTCTGTCGATAGACAGAATATTTTAAATAATAAAATTGTTCTAGAAAACATACAAGAACATATTGGTGTTATTGGAATGTATTTTAATGGAGAATATCGATTCACAAAGTCAGATTTATCAGATTTTTATGGAATAGACAACTCAACTATTGATCGTTATTTATCTAATAATGAAGAAGAATTAAGGCATAATGGATATGTTAATCTGAAAGGCAAACTGCTAAAAGAATTCAAAGCAGAATTTGGATGGATGTTGCAAGAAGGTGCAAAAGCTCCACAACTGGGGGTTTTTAATTTTAGGGCTTTTCTAAATTTAGGAATGCTTTTGACCGAGAGTGAAAAAGCTAAAGCACTAAGAAGTGTCATGTTAGACATAGTAATAGATACTTTAAATCAGAAAGTAGGTGGCTCAACAAAATATATTAATCAAAGAGATGAAGATTTTCTAGTTGCTATAACAAGAGAACCTATTTATCGTAAAGAGTTTACGAATGCGTTAAATCTTTATCTTGAGATGGGAAATTATAAATATGCAGCATATACAGATAGTATATATGAAGCAATATTTCATGAAAATTCGAAAGAATATAAACAAATACTTCAATTAGAAGAAAAAGAAAACCCTCGTGACACTATGTATTCTGAAGTGTTAAAATTAATCGCTTCTTTTGAAATAGGAATAGCCGATGAAATGAAAAATAAATTCAATCAAATAGGAAGAAAATTGCTCCCAAAAGAATTGGACAAGTTAATATTAGATTTTGCTAATCAACGTTTTTGGGGACCTCAACTAGAAGATGTAAGAACAAAAATGGCTTGTAGGGATTATGGTCTTAGGAATATTATTCATGAAAGACTTAAGCCGTATATAACTACTTTAAATAGTGATGAATATAATCGTTTTTTAGGAGATAAAAGCAAAAGTTTAATCGAAAGGGTAATGGAAGATGAGCAGCTATTAGAAATTTTTAAAAGATTAAAAGACCGATAATATGTTTGAATACTCTTATTTTGATACTGAACACGCTATTTATGTACACGATCAAATAATTATTAACTCAGGTGGAATTTTAGGAATGCTCAATAAAGGATTGCTAGAGAGTTCAATTGAACATTTAAAAAATGATTTTTACTATCCTAATTTAGAAGATAAGTTGACTCATTTATTTTTTTCAGTTAATAAAAACCATTGTTTTCAAGATGGAAACAAGAGAGCTTCAATTGCACTTTCAGCATATTTTTTGGAGATAAATAATTGTAGTTTTATAGTGCCAAGATTTATTGCACAGATGGAGAACATTGCCGTAGACGTTGCAGACAATAAAATCAATAAGGAATTATTATCTGAAATAATATTTTCTCTGTTATATGAACTAGATTATAGCGAAGACCTTAAATTGAAAATCATTTTTGCAAAGTTGAATTAAAAAACCGATAAACTAATAAAAGTCTATCGGTTTTTTATTTATAGATTTTGTGTATAATTATTTCTTAGCCACAAACCTCGGATCAGATTCCATAACGGTTCCGCAATTATCGCAGGTTCTTAATTCTTCTGAATTGTAGAAATGTTCAAAATGAGGGAGGAAATCTTTTTCGATATTGTGCAGTTCAAAAAACACTTCATATAATTTATGGTTACAGTTGTCGCAATGCCAAAGCAAACCGTCTGTGTAGCCCAATCCTGCGCGTTTTCGCTCGATAACCAAACCAATAGAACCCTCAGAACGAACGGGAGAATGTGGTACTTTTGCAGGATTCAGATACATATCGCCTGGATTCAGAATCATTTCTTTACGCTCGCCTTCTTCCTGAATGACTACTTTTATATTGCCTTCCAATTGGTAAAAAAGCTCTTCGGTTTCATTATAATGATAATCTTTTCTGGCATTTGGACCCGCTACGATCATCACAATATAATCACCGGAGTCAACATATAAATTTTTATTTCCAACAGGCGGTTTTAATAAATGACGATTTTCGTCTATCCATTTAGTGAGGTTGAAAGGTTTTGCTATAGCCATTTTTTTGAAATTCTGAGTTGCTAAGTTTATGAGTTGCTAAGTTAAGGAAATTTGTAGAGACGCACCGCTGTGCGTCTGCATGATATGATAAAATTAATTGAAACCAAAAGACGCACTGCTGTGCGCTTTTACGGTTACATTTCTTTTATCAGATAAATATATACCGGAAAATGGTCGCTAAAACCCACTTCGTTTGTACTGTGCCGCAACGGATATCCTTTGTATTTTCCTGTATTTTGAATTAGATACGGTTTATTGAAAATTCCGGCTTTCCAGAATTTAAACGATGAAAAATCAGGTTTTATAAGCGATTCCGTTATAATAATTTGATCAAAAATATCCCAGGAATCCCGAAAAGCTGTTGTTCCCATACCGTGTTTCGCCATTTCTTCAAACGGATTATAAGTGCCAAATTCCGGAACTTCCGCTTTTTTGGCTTTTGCCCCCAAGGCAGTTTTTATACTTTTATTATACGGACCGTCGTTGAAATCGCCCATCGTAATCACTTTTGCATTTGGATTAATTTGCTGTAACGAGTCGATTATTTTGCGGTTTAATTTTCCTGCAGCTTCCCGATATTCGCTTGTTGCTTTTTCTCCACCTGAACGTGACGGCCAGTGATTGACAATGATACTGATTTCTTCTCCTTCCAGAAAACCGGTTATCAAAAGCTGATCTCGTGTAAAAACCCTGTTATTTTGAACTGCCTTCGTTGTTTCTTCATCCTGTGATTCTTCTTTTTCCTCTTCTTCTACATTTTTGTTTTTCAATATATATAAAGGTATATTTGAAAAAGTCACAGGTTTAAAATACTTCTTCTGATACAATAACGCCACATCTATTCCGCGTTTGTCAGGCGAATCAAAATGGATAATTCCGTAATCAAAAGAAAGTAGTTTTGGTTGCTTAATCAAATCTTCTAAAACGCCTCTGTTTTCAATTTCTGAACCTCCAACCAAAACAGGCGGATTTGGATTTTCGGGTTTTCCGATTTCAGATATAACTTTGGAAAGATTGATCAGTTTTTGATTGTATTTTTCTTTTGTCCAGTTTTGTACTCCGTTGGGTGTCCATTCATCATCATTTGTATAAATATCATCAACTGTGTCAAAAAGATTTTCGAAATTGTAAAAGGCTACAGTGTGAATGCTGTATTTTTTGGTCTGACCAAAAGCAGTAATCGGGAGGAAGAGAATAAAATAAATTCTAAGTATAATTGTTCGCATAAAAATGATCTTTTGAATTGCTGAAATTAATGAAATTTTATATTTGTAAGAAATTTCAATTAATTTTATTTTTTTAAATCTCTATCTTTGTTAATCAATAAATCAAAAGCCAAAAAGAAAATGAATACAAGCAGATTCCTCCCTATAAATAGCCCTTTTGCTTTTTGTAAATTCGTATTCCTTATTTTTGCTTTACAATCCTTTACCTGTCAATCCCAACAAAATATGATAACACCACCTTATTTACAAAAAGGAGATACTGTAGCTCTTTTGGCAACAGCCCGAAAAAACATCGACGATAATTTAAAACCTACCATAGATTTACTGAAAAGCTGGGGCCTAGAAGCCGTAATTGGAAGTTCAATTGGTCTGGATTACCATCAATTGGCCGGAACAGACGAACAGCGCGCTGCCGATTTTCAAAAACAGCTGGATAATCCGAATATAAAAGCGATTTGGTGTGTGAGAGGTGGTTATGGAACTGTCCGAATGCTGGATTTACTGGATTTTACGAAATTTAAGCAACATCCAAAATGGGTTGTTGGTTTTAGCGATGTGACGGTTTTGCACAATCATTTGAATACGATGGGCTACAAATCGATTCACGGCGTAATGCCTGTTACGATTCCGCGTGCGACTCCTGCTGCTATCAGTTCGATGAAATCAGCTTTATTTGGCGAGCCTTTGTCTTACTCAGTAGCACCGCATCCTATGAACCGTTTTGGTCAGGGAACAGGTGAATTGGTGGGTGGAAATCTTTCTATCTTATACAGTCTATTGGGATCACCATCTGCGATTGACTGCAGGGACAAGATTTTATTTATTGAAGATTTAGACGAATACCTCTATCATATTGATCGTATGATGATGAATTTACGTCGAAATGGCTGTATCGAAAACCTGAAAGGAATCATTATTGGCGGTATGACCAAAATGAAAGACAATGAAGTCCCATGGGGAAAAAATGCCCTTGAAATTATTGATGACGTGACTAAAAAATACAATATTCCGGTGATTTTTAATTTTCCGGCGGGTCATATTCAGGATAATCGTGCTTTGATTATGGGAAGTACGATCTCTATTAATGTGAATGCTTCAGGAAGTACTGTTGTTTTTAAGTAAAAAATTATACATATAGGACTTTAGCACTAACAATTAATTATATATGGAGATTTCTATCCAGAATTTTAAAAACAATATAATTGTTGATGACTGTGATATTACCTGCACTGAAAAAAAAGGCAATTCAGAAAATATTATAGCTTGTTCAATTGTGTACTTTAAAACTTTTAAAAGTCTATTGAAAGTCAAATTTGAATGGAAAGAAAAAGCTGAAAATTTAAATGAAATAAACTTTGTGTTTATTCCAGAAACAAAAATGATTTTTTTTCGATCAGTTCATCAATGGGGAGCAATTGAGATAGAAACCAAAACTTTGAAAAGACATGAAGATGCTTTTAATTTTCCGTTTATTGAACATAAACAAAATTTTATTTTAGTTGAGGATGAATTATATGCAGAATCATGTAAACTCAACGGTGATAAAATTGATAATATTCCTATTGATCCTCCATGGGAAGTTCAAGAGTTTCAAGACAGAATTGAATATGACAGTCCTGTTTTTGGACATCAAATCTTAAAAACAAATTACCATAAATTCTAATGGCTGTTTGAGTTAGTAGAATTACTTTTTGCATACTATTTTTCAAAAGTGAAATTTCTTCAACTCTAAAAATCTAACCCCAAAAAATGGCAGAACACAACGAACTAGGAAAAAAAGGTGAAGATCTTGCCGTAGAATTTCTACTTCAAAACGACTATACAATTTTAGAAAGAAACTGGACTTTTCAAAAAGCCGAAATTGATATTATTGCCAAAAAAGAAAATATCGTAACTGTTATCGAAGTTAAAACAAGATCAAGTTTAGATTTCGGTTTGCCACAGGATTTTGTGAAACCAAAAAAGATTCAGCTGCTCATAAAAGCAGTAAATGCCTACATAAACGATAGGGAAAAGGATTTTGAGGATGATTTAGAAATCCGTTTTGACATTATTGCCATTCATAAAACCGAGGAAACATTTGCTATTGAGCATCTTACTGACGCTTTTTATCATTTTTAACATATTTTTTTATTGTTATATTTGTAACAAATTGTTTTTTAATTTATCTTTGCAAAGATTTATAACATCAAAAACAACCAAACTAACACAATTACGTTACCAAAAAACAATTAAAAGATTATGAAAACCGTTTCTTCGATTGTAGAAAATTACATCAAAACAAAACCCTTTTTGTTAAATGCATTATCCCTTGGCATTATCAATTTGACTTCTTTATCCCGAAACATTATGACGGAATTAGAAAGTGAATTTGGTAAAGAAGTAAAACAAGGAGCTGTAGTAATGTCGTTAAAGCGACTAACAGAAGAACTAGATTTTAAACTGAACCACAAAATCAACAAAGTCATTAAAAACATTGGTGAAATTACGGTTCGTTCTGAGCTGACAGATTACACTTTTGCAGCTTCTGATACTGTATTAAACAAACAGGCTGATTTGATTTCGGATATTAATGTTTTATCTGATATCTTTTATACTTCATCAAGAGGGGTAAACGAAACCAATATCGTGGTAAGCAGCAGTATCAATCATTTGGTAGAAAAACATTTTTTACGTGAAAAACTGATTCAGAAACTGGATAATCTGGCTTCAATCACCGTAAAGTTACCAAAAGAAAATATCGTGGTTCCGGGAATTTATTATTTCATTTTTCAGCGTTTAGCCTGGGAAGGAATCATTATCAATGAGGTAATTTCGACTTCAAACGAATTTACAATCCTTGTAGGAGAAGAGCAGGTTGATGTTGCTTTTAAAGTAATAAAAGACTTAAAAAATTAATTTCTTTCGAGAAAACCCTAAATCAAAAAAAAAGAAAAAACACAATATATAGAAGGGACTGTTTCACGACAGTCCCTTTTTTTATGCATCATTTGGTAATTTTTTATCTAATTGTTTAACAGCCAAAGTGCCTGAAATTTTTTACAGACAGTAATAGTCTTTACATCAAAAAAATAACAATATAACAGTATTTATCTGTCAAATCCAATGATTAAATTACTACCTTCGAGCCGCTAAAAATAGCAAGTATCAATAATTTTATGAATTGACACTCTGGAATCAATATTAATAAATGACCTACTTTACAAATGAAAATTAGAAAAATCGGACCTAACAATGATGTACATGAATCTAAAAATAACAAAAAAAAGGTGTACAAAATTATCCTGTTTGCTGTAATCATTCTCTCAACAGCCACTTTTTTTGGTTTTAAATATTTTAAAAAACCACCTGCTGCTATTTGTTTAGAATCAGATACAAAAATCTACGACGAGTACAAAGAAGCAGTAGTGCTGATAAAACACAGTTATGGTTATTTTGCAAAAATTAAAGGAAAAGAAATTCAGCTTACTAATGAGGATGCAAAAGAAGAAACGGTTTTCGGAACAGGCTTTTTTGTAGACAGAGATGGAAAAATATTGACCAACAGCCATGTTTTACAGCCATGGAATTCATCAAATGAAGAGCAGGAAAAAACAAATACTACTATAAGAAATCTAGGATTGAAAATTGCTTCAATTCTTACAACCGATGTTTCTGAAGAGGAGTATCAAAGTTTTATAGAAACAAACTGGAAAGTTGCATCTGCTTATGACGAAAGTGAAGGCGAAGGCGACTATGAAGGTGAAGGCGAAAGTGAAGAAACAAGCCAAGAACCAGCGGGTGAAGAATTTGTCAGTTCAAATGATACAGAAGCCGATACAACCAATACAGATATTGCAGCAGCTATTCCGGTTAAAGAATATGTATCGAAAGAAGATATTGAGGTATATGTAAAAACGGTAAATATTGCAGTAGCACTTCATGATTCGGATGACCAATGGCTTAATTGCGAGATCGAAAAAATTTCAGAAGATGCTAATATTGATTTAGGTACTGTAATACTAACAGATCATAAAACCCCGGAAAGTGTTGTAAACATCATCAATCTTGACAATGCAGTTGAGGATGACGCTTCTTTAAATCCGGGACAAAAAGCAATAATGGTGGGCTATCCTTTAGGAATGGATTTGGCAAAGACAAATTCAGGTATAAAAGTGCAGCTTTATGATGGTAAAATAAGTAAAGAATCAGACGGGAATAAAATTCAATATAGTATCACTTCTACACATGGCGCCAGCGGCGCACCGGTATTTAATGAATGTGGTCAGTTGATTGCGGTCAATTTCAGCGGAGTAGATGAGGTACAGGGTTTTAATTTCGGAATTGTTGCTAAACATATTCGTAGTTTCTAATCAGAACCTCTTAAGAATTTATTAGTTTTTCTCCTTTTTAATTAAATAAAAAGTCACTTTTTAATATGAATAAAGTTTTTACTATTTGTGCATTAATGATATTTACTGCAGCTTTTTCTCAGATTCCAACTCTGGATGTAGAAAATCTAAAAAAACATCCGGTCATTCTGCAGGAAGCAAAAATTGAGACCAAAATTTTAGGAAATCTTGCCACAACAACAGCTATTTATACATTTTACAATCCGGGCAACAGAATTTTAGAAGGAAAACTGACCATTCCGTTACCTGAAGGAGTAAGCATAAGCGGCTACGCTTTAGATATCAACGGAAAATTAAGAGACGCAGTTCCGGTTCCTAAAGAACGAGCTAAAGAAGTATTTGAAAGTATTGAAAAAAGAAATATAGATCCCGGGATTATTGAAAAAGTAGCCGGAAATAATTTCCGTACAAGAATTTATCCGATTCCTGCGCAAGGCAGCAGAACTATTAAGATTACTTATCATCAGGAATTAAAAAATTCTGCTTCGGATTATCACTATTTTTTAAGTTTTGCCAATGCAGTCAGTATTCCAAAATTTAGTCTGAAAGTGTTGGTTAATGAAAGTCTGACAACTCCCAAAATCACGGAGAAACCGGATGGAAGTTTTGCTTTTCAGAAACAAGGAAATCAATGGGTTGCTGAGATTAGTAAAGAAAACTTTACTCCAAATGAAAGTCTTAAAGTAGCCATTCCAAAAGCAAATCAATCTTCCAGTGTTTTGCTGCAGAAAGCTTCTGATGACAAATTTTATTTTGCAGCCAGTATTTCTATGGATTTCCCTGTGAAAGAAAAGCCGAAATCTAATAAAATTGCCATTATTTGGGATAATTCATTTAGTGGTTCGAAAAGAAACCATCAAAAAGAGTTTGACTTTCTGACTGCCTTTTTTTCCGATAACAAAGATGTTTCGGTATCATTTGTTCTATTGAATAATATTCTGGAAAAGACAGAAGAATTTACTGTTTCTGGTGGGAACTGGAGTGCATTAAAAAACAGAATTGCTGACCTGAAATACGATGGTGGAACTGACTTTGGGGCATTAAAAGAAATTTCAGGAGTAGAAGAATACCTTTTATTTTCTGACGGAATTTCAAATTTTGGTGATTTGACTTTAAAATTCAAGAAACCGCTTAACAGTATCGTAAGTACGCCTACTTCCGATTTTAATCTGCTTAAACTTTTAGCATCGCAATCAGGAGGAAATTTCATTAATCTTAATGAATTAGACACTCAATCGGCGCTGAAAACCTACAAAAAACTTCCGGTTAAATTTTTAGGATTTAAAGAAAATACGAATGTTCAGGAGCTGTATCCTAATATTGGAACAGCAGTAAATGAGCCAGTCAATATATTTGGAATTTCGTCGCCAAATTTGGGTAAGCTGACCGCTCTTTTTTCTGTAGGAAATAAAAACTTTGAAATATCTGTAGACTTTAATACAGCTGTTCAGGTAGAAAACTGGCCAATTGCACAATTTTGGGCACAAAGAAAAATCAATGATCTGGAACTCAATTCGACTCAAAACCGTGATGAGATTAGAAATCTGAGCGAACAGTTTGTGGTGGTAAGCAAGAACACCAGTCTTATTGTATTGGATGATGTGTATGATTATGTGCGCTACAAAATCACACCGCCTCAGGAATTATTAGCTGAATACAACAAAATTGTTTCAAGAAATAAAAAAGAGATTTTAGAAAAAAGAAAAAACCTTCTGTCCAAATCTTTTGATATAACCCGAGAATTGGTAGCATGGTGGAATACCGAATATAAACCTGTCGAAAAAAAGCAGTATCCTAAAATTTCTAAACAAATGGTAAGTGAATCTGCTAACAAAAATCAATCATCAGAGATTGCTTCCGGCAATAATGCTGAAAGTGTTGTAGAAAGAGTTGCTGCGCCAGCGGAAGCACTAGAAAAATCCAAAGGTAAAATAACTTTAGTAGATGTAGAAAGCAAAGAAGAGTATATGAAAGATTTTCAAAATCTGGAGTCCTCTGAGCTGATTTACCAAAAATATCTTGAAAACCGTTCAAAATATGAAAAGCAGGTAACGTATTATTTTGACATCTCAAAATTGCTATTCAAAAAAGGAGACAAAGCGCTTTCTCTAAAGGTTTTGAGTACATTGGCAGAGCTCGATCTGGAAAATGAAGAATTATACAAAACGATATATTATCTGCTAAAACAGAGAGGCAATTATGAAAAAGAATTGTGGATTACCGAGAAAATTCTGGAATGGAGACCGTTCGATTCTCAAAGTCACAGAGATTACGCATTGGCTTTAATCGACAATAAAAAACCTCAGGAAGCGCTGAATGTCTATAAATCCATGCTGTATCAGGAATATACTGATGAAATTTCTATAAGAGACAACGGAATTGAAGAGATTTTGATTATGGAAATCAATAATATTCTGAGCCAGAATAAAAATGTTGATGCCAGTAAAATAGATAATCGTCTGAAAGCAAATCTTCCAGTTGACATTCGTGTTGTAATCAACTGGAATAAAGACAATACAGATATAGATCTTTGGGTTACAGATCCGAGAGGAGAAGATTGTTCCTATTCTCATAAATCTACAGAAATTGGAGGCAGATTAAGTAATGATTTTACTCAGGGTTTTGGTCCTGAACAATTTTTACTAAAAAAAGCCATAAAGGGGAAATATAAAATCAAAACCAATTTTTTCGGAGAGAGACAGAATATTCTTTCCGGACCAACAACTGTGATGGCAGAAGTATATTTGTACTATTCTGATGGAAGGCAAGAACGCAAAATTGCTGTTTTCCAGAGTCAGAAAGAAAATAAGCGCGAAAGCGACAGTAAAATTCTGATTGGAGAATTTGAGTTTTAGAAAAAACCATATAAAAATACCGAAGCGTTTAACTTCGGTATTTTTTTGTTTTATTTTGAAATTAACCCAAATGCTCCAGCATATCTTTGGTCATAGATTCCAGATCAAATTTGTGATTCCAGCCCCAGTCTTTTCTGGCATCTGAATCATCGATGCTTGCAGGCCAGCTGTCCGCAATTTTCTGGCGGAAATCCGGATTATAAGTGATTTCAAATTCCGGAATATGTTTTTTGATTTCGGCAGCTATTTCAGTTGGTGTGAAACTCATCGCTGCTAAATTATAAGACGAATGTATTTTGATTTCTTCAGCAGGAGCTTTCATAATATTGATCGTAGCATCAATGGCATCATCCATATACATCATTGGCATTTTGGTTTCTGATGACAAAAAGCACTCGTATTTTTTATCGGCAATAGCTTTATAGAAAATATCTACAGCATAATCTGTAGTTCCGCCGCCAGGAGGAGTCGACCAGCTGATTAAGCCAGGGTAACGTATACTTCTTACATCAACTCCGTAAACATTATGATAATATTCGCACCATCTTTCACCAGCTTGTTTACTAATTCCGTAAACCGTTGAAGGTTCCATGATTGTATATTGAGGTGTGTTTTCTTTTGGCGTTGTTGGCCCAAAAACAGCGATACTTGATGGCCAGAATATCTTTTTTATCTTTTTAGCTTTCGCCAGATTCAAAACATGAAATAAGGAATTCATATTCAAATCCCAGGCAAAAGCAGGATTTTTTTCAGCAGTAGCCGATAAAAGTGCTGCCATTAAATAAATGTCAGTAATATGATGGACTTCTACAAGATGTTCAATTTGGTTAAAATCCAAAGCATTAATTACTTCAAACGGACCCGAATTAACCACATCTGTATTTAATTTTCGGATATCAGAAGCAATTACATTATCAGTTCCGTATAATTTACGAAGTTTCTGAGTCAGCTCTGTTCCGATTTGACCACAAGCGCCAATAATTAATATTTTTGGATTCATTGGATAGATTTTAAAGAACAAATATAATGTATTCGTAAATTATAGTGCTTTTTAGAATGTTAAATTATGAATTTAATAACAAATAATATTTATTTTTATAAAATTCGTTTCAGCGTGCTTATATTAAACTTAATGAAATGGTTGTAATTCAAAATTCATAATTGTAAAATTTACTTGTAACTTTGTAGCTTAATGTTTTATCAGATGAAATCGCCATTAGAAAAGTTTGTTCAGACAAACCCAATAAATAAAAGGCGATAACATATATGACCATTAAAAAATAAATTTTTACCTATATGAAATACAAAATATCTCTTTTTCTGCTTATATTATTTCTATTGAATTCATGTCAGAACGAAAACGAAAAACGTCTGGCTGAAAATCAAAAAGAAGCAAAAAAGAAGGAAATCATTTTTAATAATATCAACAAAGGCTGGTCGTTTATTGACGAACCTATCAATGAAGTTTCTGAACAAAATGAGGCTTCATGGAAAGAATGGCGTGAATTTTTAAAAGAACTTGACGGAAAACCAAAGAAAACAATCGGTGCTTTTCAGAAAAAATCTTCTGCAATTGCAAAAAAAGCAATGGCATTAAACAATAATATTCCGCCACAATTCAATCAGCCACAAATCAGAAGCCGAATTTCTATTTTGATTACCAAAGTAAAAATGATGGATTTATTTATTCATTTAGATAAAATTCCGGATGAAAAAGTTACTTTTTTAATTGGAGAAATCAACAAAGAATTGGTTTCATTAGAAAGACAGATGGATAAAATTGTCGAAAAAAGCAAAATTCCGCAAGAAGAAGGTGAATCGGATTTTCTACGAATGCTGGACACGGCACGCGCTATCCCGAACACTATTGTAGATCCAAATTTACCTAAAGTTGAGTAAAAACGCCTTATATACAACATACGATAATCTGCCAAAAGCAGAGCAGATTGCAGCAAGTTTACTGGAAGGGAATCAGGTAAAAATGAACCTTTCAGGATTACTTGGTTCTGCCGTTTCATTTATAATTCGTTCTGTTTTCAAGAAAACCGAACTGCCTTTTTTGATTGTTTTAGACAATAAAGAGGAAGCGGCCTATTATTTAAATGATCTGGAACAGATGATAGGCGAACAAGACGTATTGTTTTATCCTGCTTCATTTCGTCGTCCGTACCAAATTGAAGAAACCGACAATGCAAATGTTTTGCTTCGTGCTGAGGTTTTAAACCGAATCAATTCAAGAAAAAAACCAGCCGTAATTGTTACCTATCCAGAAGCTCTTTTTGAAAAAGTAGTTACAAGAAGAGAACTCGATAAAAATACTTTAAAAGTCGCATTGAATGATAAAATTTCGATCGATTTTATCAATGAAGTTTTGTTCGAATATGAATTCAAAAGAGTAGATTTCATTACAGAACCTGGCGAATTTTCGGTTCGTGGGGGAATTGTCGATGTATTCTCTTTTTCAAATGATCATCCGTATAGAATTGAATTTTTCGGAAACGAAGTAGACAGCATCAGAACTTTTGATGTTGAAACACAATTATCAGTTCAGACACATAAAAAAATCACGATTATCCCGAATGTTGAAAACAAGCTTTTTCAGGAAAATCGCGAAAGCTTTTTAGATTATATTGCTGAAAGAACCGTTCTTTTTATTCAAAATACAGAAGGGCTTTTTAGTCAGCTGGACAAGCAATTCGCAAGAGCAGAAGAAGCTTTTGAGAAACTTTCGAAAGAAATAAAACACGCCACGCCAGAACAATTATTTTTAAATCAGGCGTCATTTATAAAAAGATCTTTGGACTTTTCAGTTGTAGAATTGGCTTCAAGACCCGTTTATAAAACCACTAAAAAATTCGAATTTCATATTCAGCCTCAGCCGTCATTCAATAAACAATTTGATTTGTTGCTGAATAATCTGAGCGAAAATCATTTTAACGGATATGTAAATTATTTGTTCTGTTCGAATGATACTCAGGCAAAACGTTTCCATGATATTTTTGAAAGTTTAGATGAAGCAAATTCTGAAAATATCAGAAAGCAATATCATACGATTGTATTGCCGTTGTATCAAGGTTTTATTGATGAAGAAAACCAAATAACAGCTTATACCGATCACCAGATTTTTGAGCGTTATCATAAATTCAATATTAAAAACGGATATTCTAAAAAACAGAATATTACTTTAAAAGAATTAACGGCACTTTCGGTTGGCGATTATGTAACGCATATCGATCACGGAATTGGTAAGTTTGGAGGACTGCAGAAAATTCAGGTTGAAGGAAAAACGCAGGAAGCCATAAAATTGGTTTATGCCGATAATGATATTGTGTATGTGAGCATTCACTCGTTGCATAAAATCTCCAAATACAACGGAAAAGACGGAACCCCGCCTAAGATTTATAAGTTAGGATCGAACGCCTGGAAAGTTTTAAAACAGAAAACCAAAGCGCGTGTCAAACATATTGCATTCAACTTGATTCAGCTTTATGCAAAACGACGTTTAGAAAAAGGTTTTCAATTTGCGCCAGATAGTTATCTGCAAAACGAATTGGAAAGTTCGTTTATTTACGAAGATACTCCAGATCAAACGAAATCGACGGCCGAAGTGAAAGCCGATATGGAAAGCGATCGTCCAATGGATCGTTTGGTTTGTGGTGATGTTGGTTTTGGTAAGACAGAGGTTGCGATTCGTGCTGCTTTTAAGGCAGTAGATAATAGCAAACAAGTTGCTGTTTTAGTTCCGACGACAATTTTGGCATACCAACATTACAGAACTTTTTCAGAACGTTTGAAAGATATGCCGGTTTCAATTGGTTATTTAAACCGATTTAGAACTGCAAAACAGAAAACGCAGACTTTAAAAGATTTAGCCGAAGGAAAACTTGATATTGTTATTGGAACACATCAATTGGTCAACAAAAATGTGGTTTTTAAAGACTTAGGTTTATTGATTGTTGATGAGGAACAAAAGTTTGGAGTAAACGTAAAAGATAAATTGAAAACTATTGCTGCCAATGTTGATACGTTGACATTGACGGCAACGCCAATTCCGAGAACGCTTCAGTTTTCGTTAATGGCGGCACGAGATTTATCGGTAATTACGACGCCTCCGCCAAACCGTTATCCTATTGAAACGAATGTTGTCGGTTTTAATGAAGAAATTATTCGTGACGCAATTTCGTATGAAATTCAGAGAAACGGACAGGTTTTCTTCATTAATAACCGAATCGAAAATATAAAAGAAGTGGCTGGAATGATTCAGCGTTTGGTTCCAAACGCAAGAGTCGGAATTGGTCACGGGCAAATGGACGGCGCCAAACTCGAAGAATTGATGTTAGGTTTCATGAACGGAGATTTTGATGTTTTGGTGGCAACCACAATTATCGAAAGCGGATTGGACGTTCCAAATGCCAACACGATTTTTATCAATAATGCCAATAATTTCGGATTATCAGATTTGCATCAAATGCGCGGTCGAGTAGGGCGAAGCAATAAAAAAGCATTCTGTTATTTCATTTGTCCGCCGTATTCTTCAATGACCGAAGATGCCAGAAAACGTATTCAGGCGTTGGAACAATTCAGCGAATTGGGAAGCGGTTTAAACATTGCCATGAAAGATTTGGAGATTCGTGGTGCGGGAGATTTATTAGGTGGCGAACAAAGCGGTTTCATTAATGAAATTGGTTTTGATACGTACCAAAAAATCATGAACGAAGCGATTGAAGAATTGAAGGAAAACGAATTCAAAGATTTATATCCTGAGGAAAATGATATCGATACTAAAGAATACGTAAAAGACATTCAAATCGATGCTGATTTCGAATTATTATTCCCGGATGAATATATCAATAACGTTTCAGAACGTTTGGTTTTATACAACGAGTTAGGAGCTATAAAAGACGAAGCCGGTTTACAGGAATTCGAAAACAAACTAATCGACCGTTTTGGACCTTTGCCAAAACAAGCTATTGCTTTGTTAAACAGTATCAGAATAAAATGGATTGCAACGAAAGTCGGAATCGAAAAACTGGTTCTGAAACAAGGCAAAATGATTGGTTATTTCGTTTCGGACCAACAGTCGGATTATTATCAATCGGCTAAGTTTAGAAAAGTTTTAAACTTCGTTCAAAAACAAGGTTCGCTCTGCAAGATGAAAGAAAAACAAACCGTAAACGGGCTACGTTTATTATTGACTTTTGAAAATGTGAAGTCGATAAAACGTGCTTTGGAGTTAATGGAATTGTTTGACGAGTAAAAATTTATAAAAGGATTTGGTTTAGAAAACGAAGTCCTTTTTTTCTGCCATTATGTTTTTTAGATTTAAATTTGCATCATGTCAGAAGAAACTCCAATTTATCGAAAAATAATCCATATCGATATGGATGCTTTTTATGCTTCGGTAGAGCAAATGGATAATCCTGCTTTAAGAGGAAAACCAATTGCTGTGGGAGGTTCAGAAAACCGTGGAGTGGTGTCGGCAGCAAGCTATGAAGCTAGAAAATTTGGTGTCCGCAGTGCTATAAGCGGTGTTTTGGCCAAAAAATACTGCCCTGAAATTATTTTTGTCCGGCCTCGTTTTGATCGTTACAAAGAGATTTCATCTAAAATTCATAAAATTTTTCATGAGTATACAGATTTGGTAGAACCACTTTCACTTGACGAAGCCTATCTTGATGTAACGCAGAATAAAAAAGGAAATCCCAGTGCGTCATTATTAGCTCAGGAAATCAGATTACGAATTTTGAATGAAGTTGGGCTTACTGCTTCGGCAGGTATTTCTGTAAATAAATTTGTTGCTAAAATTGCCAGTGATTACAATAAACCTAACGGCCAGAAAACGGTTAATCCGGACGAGGTTATTCCTTTTTTGGAAGAATTACCAATCCGAAAATTTTATGGTGTGGGGAAGGTCACTACCGAAAAAATGTATCAGTTGGGAATTTTTACAGGATTAGATTTAAAAAATAAATCCATTGAATTTTTAGAAAAGCATTTTGGTAAATCCGGAAAATTTTATTTTTACGTTGTGAGAGGAATTCATAATAGCGAAGTAAAACCTTCAAGAAATACAAAATCGGTAGCGTCAGAACATACTTTTGATGTAAATCTTACTTCGGAAATTTTTATGCTGGAACAGCTTGAAAAAATAGCTGCTTCGTTAGAAAAAAGGCTGAAAAGATATAATGTTTCAGGAAAAACGGTCACGCTCAAAATTAAATACAGCGATTTTACACAACAAACCAGAAGCAAAACACTGCCTTATTTTATTTCGGATAAAAGTTTAATTCTCGAAACTGTAGAAGAATTGTTGTATCAGGAACGTATGAAAGATTCTGTCAGGTTGTTGGGAATCTCTTTGAGTAACTTAAATACAGAAGAAAAAAAAGCAGTAGTCGTTCAGTTAAAATTTGCTTTTTAAAGAATGACACTTTTGCACAACAAAAAAAGCCTTTTTGAATTTTCAAAAAGGCTTTCCTATTTTATGTGAAAAAGAAATTAATCTTTACTTGATATTTTGGCTAACAATCTTAAGAATTCGATATACAGCCAAACAAGCGTTATCATTAATCCCATAGCTCCGTACCATTCCATGAATTTTGGCATTCTTTCCTGAACTCCTTTTTCAATCTGGTCAAAGTCTAAAAATAAGTTTAGAGCAGCAACAATAATTACAAAAACACTGATTCCGATGCTCATCATTCCGTTTCCATAATGAACAGGAGTGAAATTAAATATTAAAGAGGCTAACCAGGACAACAAATAGTAAGTCGCAATGGCCAAAGTAGCAGCAATAACTACTGATTTGAACTGTTCATTAACTTTTACAATTCTAAATTTATATAACCCAAGGCATACTAAAAAAGTAACAAGGGTTGCAGCAACTGCATTGATTACAATTCCCGGAAATTTTATTTCGAATATTGCAGAAATACCTCCAATAAATAAACCTTCAAACAAAGCATATCCCGGAGCTAAATAAGGAGAAGCCTGTGGTTTGAATGCCGAAATTATAACTAAGATAAGGGCAACAATAGCACCTCCAATTGTTGGCAACATTGGATTTATTTCATTAAATGCCATCCACCATGTTACCATAGCAGCACCACATAAAATTAAAAATAAGATAGCTGTTTTATTGATTGTACCCGAGATGCTCATTTCCTGATCATAATCAATAATTTTTGCTTCGTGTACTTCCTCAGCTTTAGAAACAGCATTTGATGAAAAACGTTTGCTGTTTAAAAATGGATTTTTTGAATTGAAGTTCATAGTTCTAATACTTTTAATTGTACTCAAATATAAGTAGTTTTTTCGAAGTGGAATTATTTAAGCAAAATTTTTAACATGATTTTTTCTTGCATAAAAAAGGTTTCAAATAAAAAATCCATCAAAAGAAACTCTTGATGGATTTGTGTTATAAAGGTTGAATTTTTTAATTCAATAAATCTAAAACTAATGACGGGAATAAGCCTAAAGCTATATTCAAAGCAATAGAAATGATGGCAACAGCATAAATAAGGAAAGGTTTTCCGGTACGCTCCTGATTTGGTTCTTTTGAGTACATTGCCAATATCAGTTTGAAATAATATCCAACACTAATAATTGAGTTGATTACGGCTACAATTACTAAAGCAATATGACCCGCCTGAATTGTCTGGTTGAATAAAAATAATTTCGCAAAAAATCCTGAGAAAATCGGAATTCCGGCCATAGATAATAACGATCCGGTTAATATAGCCGCCAATAAAGGATTTGTTTTTCCTAAACCGTGAAAGTTGGTAATATCTTCGTTGTCCTGATTTTTACATACATATAAAATAACGCTGAAAGCAGCAATTCCCGCTAAAGCATAAGCTGCAGTATAGTACAATAAAACTCCTGCAGAAGTGGCAACAGTTAAGAAAGTCATTAACATAAAACCAGCGTGAGAAATTCCTGAGAAAGCCAGCATACGTTTTACATTTACCTGACGCAGAGCCATGATGTTACCAACGGTCATTGAAGCAATTGAAATAATTACGATGATATTCTCGAAAGTATTTAAATGATCCTGATTTTCTAATGACGGAATTAAATTCAAACCTGAAATTAATTTGAATAGCGTTGCAATGGCCACTACTTTTGCCAAAGTACTCATTAAGGCAGTGGTTAAGGCAGGAGAACCTTCATAAACATCCGGAGCCCAAAAATGAAAAGGAACTGCGGCTATCTTAAATAGCATTCCGATTGTTAATAAAATCATTCCGATAGGGAACCAGATTGGCAATTCGGCAGATAAAGAAAATTCGCTGATTTCAACTACATCAAAACTTCCCATTGCTCCGTAGATCAGACAAATTCCGAATAAAATAATTCCTGAAGCGAATGATCCCATCAAAAAGTATTTCATACCTGCTTCGTTACTTTTTATATTCAGACGATCACTTGCGGCAAGGATATAAAGTGCAATAGACAGAATTTCAATTCCAAGGAAAAACATCGCTAAGTTCCCAAAAGAAACCATAGCTACGGCTCCTGCTAATAAAAATACTTTTATAGCAACAAAATCTGAAATTTTTGTCTGATGATTTTCATAAAAATTATGACTTAAAGCTACAAGAAATATAGTTAAGATGACAAACAATGATGAAAATGCAGTTGAGAATTTACTCACTGTTATCATATTGTGGTAGTAACTTTCTGTTGATCCAAATTCATAAAAATTAAGCGCCAAGACACCCAATAAGCCTAAAATGGTAAACGGAACGATGCCTTTTCTAAAATTTAGAATTTCAAACAATAGGCAGAAAACACCTAATCCTGTTATAGCTATTAATGTATTCATTTTTGTTTTTTTGATTTAGGAAATCTAAAACGCCCTAATTTATTTTATTTAAAATATTAATTTTTATTGATAACGTTTAAAATCGTTTCTAAACTTGGTGTAATCAAATCTGTAATTGGTTTTGGATAGAAACCAAAGAATAATAAAACAGCAATAATTACAGCAAATGAAATTCCTTCGTTAAGCGTAACATCTGTAAAAGTCTTAGAATTGGTTTCGCCTAACATAACATGCTGGAACATTCTTAACATATAATAAGCTCCCAAAATAATAGTAGTTCCACCAAGAACAGCAAACCAGATATTGATTTGAGAAAGACTGTATAAAACTGTAAATTCTCCAACAAAGTTAAAAGTACCAGGCAAAGCCACAGAAGCTAAAACCAAAATTAAAAACATGGATGTAAATTTAGGAGACTGGGTACGGATTCCGCCCAATTCTGAAATGTTTCTTGTCTCAAATCTTCTGAAAATTACTTCGGCAGCGTAGAATAAACCTACCACAACAAAACCGTGCGCAATCATTTGCAGAACTGCTCCGCGTAAACCATCAAGAGTTAGAGTGTAAGATCCCGCAGCAATTAATCCCACGTGTGCAAGAGAGGAGTATGCTAATAATTTCTTTAAATTTTTTTGTCTTAAAGCCACGATTGATCCGTAGATAACTCCGGCAATTCCCAGAGCAATAAAAATAGCAAGGTATTCTTTTGCAGCAAGCGGAGCGATTGGCAATTGCCAGCGAATTACACTGTACAATCCCATTTTAAGCATGATACCGGATAAAAGCATGGTTCCAACTGTTGGTGCTTTTTGGTACACATTTGCCTGCCAGGTGTGGAAAGGAATAATTGGAATTTTAATAGCATAAGCTAAGAAGAAAGCTAAGAAAATCCAGAATTGCTCACAGGCAGATAGTTCTAATTTATATAAATCTTCAATTAAGAAACTTCCGTTTGCTTTTTGAGATAAATATATAAAAGCAGTTAGCATGAATAGGGAACCTGCAAGTGTGTAAATAAAGAATTTAACCACTGCTTTTCTGCGTTCATCAGCATCTCCGTTACCCCAAATCAAAGCAATGAAGTAAATTGGAATTAACGCTAACTCCCAGAAAATATAATATAAAAGACCATCAGCAGCTAAGAAAGTTCCTGTCATTGCAAATGCCATGAACAAAATCAGTCCATAAAAACTTTTCGCATTTTTATATTCATTTCCAAAAGAAGAAAATATGATAATCGGAGTTAATGCCAGAGTTAATAAAACCATTGCAAGTCCAAGTCCGTCTGCATTTAAAGCGAAAGAAATTTTAGGTTGTGTAATCCAGCTGTTGATTACGCTGATATTTTCGCCTGCATTATAATTATTCAATAATACAATTGAACATCCTAAAGCTGCTAAACTAAATAGCAAAGCAACTTTTGAAGCTAGTTTGTCACCAGAAAAATAAGTGGCAAATGCACCAATTAAAAGTATAATTAATATAGTAGAAACGTTCATAGTAATAATATTATTGAGCTAAAAAGATATAGGATACAATGGCGCAAAGACCTAACACGAAAATAAAAAGATATAATCCAATACTTCCGGTTTGTATTTTTTTACCCTGAAAAGCTAATTCATTTGTTATTTTTCCTAATCCGAAAACAAGTGTCGATAAGCCAGTTTCGATATAGTCTCTAAAGAATTTTGACAATCCGTTTACAGAACGAACAAATATGGCATCATAGATTTCATCTACATAATATTTGTTATATAAAACTTTGCTCAAACCTGTAATGTTTTCATCAGATTCAGGAACATTATCTTGTTTAAAATATTTAATGTAAGCAATTAAAATTCCTAGTAATCCGCCTAAAACAGCAACTCCCATAAGAGTATATTCAGTTGCGCCTAAATGATGTTCTTCGCCGGCCACTTTCGTGAAAAGCGGAGCAAGATATTCATTTAGCCAACTGTGTCTAGGTAAACTTATCAATCCTCCAAAAGTTGCTAAAATAGCTAAGATGATAAGTGGAATAGTAATTAATGAACCACTTTCATGTAAATGGTGTTTTTGTTCTTCAGTTCCTCTAAATTCTTTGAAGAAAGTCAAGAACATTAAACGGAACATATAGAAAGCTGTCATGATTGAAGCAATTGATCCAATAACGTATAATGTTTTACTGTGTTCGAAAGCCGTCAATAAAATTTCATCTTTAGAAAAGAATCCAGAGAAGAATGGAACTCCTGAAATCGCTAATGAAGAAATCAACATGGTCCAGAATGTGATTGGCATTGCTTTACGCAACCCTCCCATTTTACGCATATCCTGCTCTCCGTGTAATCCGTGAATTACAGATCCTGATCCTAAGAACAAACAAGCTTTAAAGAAAGCGTGAGTAATTACGTGGAAAACAGCTACTTCATAAGCACCAAATCCTAATGCTAAAAACATTAATCCTAATTGAGAAACGGTAGAGTAGGCCAATACTTTTTTGATGTCAGTTTGAACTAAACCAATTGTTGCAGCAACTAATGAAGTGATAGCTCCAATAACCGCAATAACAGTTTGAACATCTGTAGCAAGGTCAAAAACAAAGTTTAATCTCGTTACCATGAAGATACCAGCTGTAACCATCGTAGCTGCGTGAATCAATGCAGAAACCGGAGTTGGTCCGGCCATCGCATCAGGTAACCAGGTATATAACGGAATTTGAGCAGATTTACCACAAGCTCCAATGAACAAGCATAAAGCAGCTAAAGAAAGTAATGGCAAATTTAAGTTTGAAGCTCCCGCAATTGCCGTTTTTAAAGTTGCATAATCTAACGTAGAGAACATTGAACCAATGATGAACATACCAATTAAAAGACCTAAATCTCCAATTCTGTTCATGATGAAAGCCTTTTTCGCAGCATCATTGTAATCCTGGTTTTTATGCCAGAATCCAATTAACAGGTAAGAACAAAGTCCAACACCTTCCCAACCGATAAATAATACTAATAAGTTACTTCCAATTACAAGTGTAATCATAAAGAATACGAATAGATTTAAATATGCAAAGAATTTATGCATATTCTCATCATCGTGCATGTAACTGATAGAGTATAAGTGAATCAATGATCCGATTCCGGTTACGAACAATAACCAAAGAACAGATAACTGATCTAATAAAAATCCAAGATTGATTTTTAAGTTACTAATCTGAATCCAGTCAAATAAAGTAACTTCGATTCCTTTTCCGGTTGAAGTTATTTGATTAAAAAGTATAAGAGTAACGATGAAAGAAATTGCTACAGCTATGGTTCCGATTGCTCCAGAAACTGTTTTGCCTAAGTTTTTTCCAAAGAAAACATTAATTAAAAATCCTAAAAAAGGAGTAAGTACTAATAGTAAAGCTAAATTGGTATCCATTTCCATTTATCCTTTTAAATTTTTTAAATTATCGATACTAATCGAACCTAAATTTCTAAAGATCGAAACTAAAATAGCCAATCCTACAGCAACTTCAGCCGCTGCAACCGCCATCGAAAAGAACACAAAAACCTGTCCCTGTGCATCCTGATGATATGTTGAAAAAGCCACAAATAAAAGGTTTACTGCATTTAGCATGATTTCGATAGACATGAAAACGATAATAGCATTTCGTCTGTACAATACACCAAAAATACCAATACAAAAAAGTACAACACTTAAAAAGATGTAGTTTTCTATACCTATTTGATTTAATATATTATCCATTATTTATTTAATTTTTCTTTTTTAGACAATAATACTGTTCCAATCATTGCCACTAAAAGCAAAATTGAGGCAAATTCGAACGGAACCATATATTCGTTCAATAATATTTTACCTAAAACTTTAATTGATTGAAAGTCTTCTCCGCTTGAATCGTATTCGCCAACAATTGGTTTTGAGTTAATGAAAATTGTAATCAGTACAATAACAATCAAACAAAAAGAAACAATCGCACCCAAACGGGTAATCCTTGGACGGTGTACATCTCGTTGCTCATTCAGATTCATAAGCATGATCGTAAAGAGGAACAAAATCATAATCGCCCCCGAGTAGACTATTATATGTACAATAGCTAAAAACTGGGCATTTAGTAACAAATAATGACCTGCAATCGAGAAGAAACAAATCACTAAATAAATAGCACTGTGAATTGGATTTCGGCTAAAAATGGTCAAAAAGGCAGTAATTACCGTGATAAACGCTAAGAAACAAAATATAACTTGTACAGTAGTTGCGTGTGCAAAATCAGGAATATGTATCATTTAGTTAGCATTATTAAGTTGAGCATTTTTGATCGCCATTTCCAGCGGCATCACTAATTTGTCCTTTCCAAAAATGAAATCTTCTCTTTCGTAGCTTGAAGGCACCAATACTTTTGAAGTTGTCAAATAAATAGCATCTTTTGGACAAGCTTCTTCACAAAGACCACAAAAAATACAACGAAGCATATTGATTTCATAAATCTCAGCATATTTTTCCTCTCTGTACAAATGCTTTTCATCAGCCTTACGCTCGGCAGCTTTCATTGTAATCGCTTCTGCAGGGCATGATAAAGCACATAAACCACAGGCAGTACAGTTTTCACGGCCTTGTTCGTCACGTTTCAGCATGTGCTGACCACGGTAAACAGGACTCATTTCACGAACTTGTTCCGGGTAATGAATAGTAGCTTTTTTCTTGAAAAAGTGTTTGATAGTAATCAATAAACCTTTTACAATCGCTACAAGATACAATCGCTCCCAAAAAGTCATCTCCTTGTTAGAGACCAGCTTTTTTCTACCCGATAATGATATAGTTTCTATTGACATTTAAAGTATAATTTGTGATTCAATTTGATGATTAGACCAAATCCAATCTATTCGTTTTTTTATTTAGTAGCTAATCCTGCTATCCGCTGTATCTTTTATGGTGAACCCCACCATAAAAGGATGCCGCTTCTATCAGGGCTATGGCGTTACGGTTCTTAGAATCCTAAAGCGGCTGCAATATCGTGTCTTAAAATAACAGCACCCGTAATCATGATATTAATAATAGAAAGCGGAATCAAAATTCGCCATCCCAAATTCATCAACTGGTCATATCTGAATCTTGGAATCGTCCAGCGAACCCACATGTAGAAAAAGATCCAGAAACATATTTTGGCAAATAAAACTGCTATTCCTAATAGGTTCGCTGTATTTACTCCAACATTTTCAACCATCCACTGCATTCCCGGATAGTTGTAACCTCCAAAAAACAATACAGAAATAATAGTTGCAGAGATAAACATATTGGCATATTCAGCAAATAAATAGAATCCCATTTTCATAGATGAATATTCAGTATGGTAACCACCAATCAACTCCGATTCACATTCTGCCAAATCAAAAGGTGTTCTGTTGGTTTCTGCAAAAGCACAAATAAGGAAAATAAGGAAAGATAAAGGCTGATAAAAAACATTCCAGTTCATTCCGGCCTGTTGCTCAGAGATTTCTTTTAAACTTAAAGTTCCGGTCATCATCAACAAAGCAATCATCGATAATCCCATCGCAACTTCATAAGAAACCATTTGCGAAGCAGCACGAACTGCTCCCATCAAAGAGAACTTATTGTTTGAAGCCCATCCGCCAATCATGATTCCGTAAACTCCCACTGAAACAACTCCAAAGAAGTATAACAACGCAATGTTAATGTCAGTAGCCTGTAATAAAATATCCCTTCCAAAAAGATGCAATCTGTCTCCCCACGGAATAACAGCACTTGTCATCAAAGCAGTACTCATGGCAATTGCCGGCCCTACAACGAATAAAAATCTATTTGGCGTATTCGGGAAAAATTCTTCCTTCGAAAATAATTTCAAACCATCTGCAAGAGGCTGTAACAATCCTCCCCATCCGGCGCGGTTTGGTCCTACACGATCCTGTAAAAAAGCAGCAACTTTACGCTCTGCCCAGGTAGAATACATGGCCATAATCATAGTTACGGCAAAAACCACTACAATAACAACGCTTTTCTCTATAATAAATGCACTATCTACCATGTTTAAGAATTTTTGTTGTTAGTGTTCAACGGAATTTCAGCCATACTAATTTTTTTACGGTCAACATCTCTACCCAAAAGAATATTCTTTTCGGTGTCGATTTGCACTTTCTCTAATTTTTGAGTGTAGTTGTTTTGGTTGATAACAGAATCTTTTTCAAATTCTCTTGGTCCTTCAATAACCCAGTCATTAACATCTTTATGGTCAAAACGACAGCTGTTGCAGATAAATTCTTCTACTTCATGATACTCATCTTTACGACCCGTTACACGTTGAATTTCGCCTCCAAACATCCAAACGGTTGTTTTACCGCAACATCCAGGAGTAGTACATTCTCTGTGTGCGTTATAAGGTTTGTTAAACCAGACTCTTGATTTAAAACGGAAAGTTTTATCTGTTAAAGCGCCAACAGGGCAAACGTCAATCATGTTTCCGGAGAATTCATTGTCGATTGCTTTTGAGATTCCTGTTGAAATATTAGCGTGGTCTCCACGGTCTAATACGCCGTGAACTCTGTTATCTGTCAATTGATCTGCAACCTGTACACATCTTTGGCATAAAATACAACGGTTCATATGCAGTTGAATATTCGGACCGATATCTTCAGGTTCGAATGTTCTTTTTTCTTCGATATAACGTGATTTTGGATTCCCGTGTTCGAAACTTAAATTCTGCAAATCACATTCTCCAGCCTGATCACAAATCGGACAGTCCAGTGGGTGGTTGATTAATAAAAATTCCGTTACAGATTTACGGGCTTCAGTTACTCTGGCAGACGATTTACTGTTTACTTCCATTCCGTCCATACAGCCTGTCACACAAGATGCCATTAATTTTGGCATTGGTCTTGGGTCGGCTTCACTTCCTTTTGAAACTTCAACTAAACAGCAACGGCATTTTCCACCGCTCCCTTTTAATTTTGAGTAATAACACATGGCTGGTGGAACTAGATCTCCTCCAATCATACGTGCAGCCTGCAGGATGGTAGTTCCTGGTTCTACGTCAATACTTTGACCGTCTATGGTTACTTTCATCTCTTTATTTTGTTTTTTTAGTTTCAGGTTTAATGTTTCAGGGTATTGAACTTGAAACTAAATAACTTGAAACTTGAAACTATCTTAAATTTTTGTTGAAAGTCGGAATATTTAAAAGAGTTTGCTGTCCTTTTAATATTATTAACTTTTTAATTTATTTTATACGATTACCTTGCCGCCTACCAAATGTTTCACTTGCGAAAATGGTTCAGCAACAAAATGATCTCTGTGTTTTATTTTTTCAGGGAAACGAACATGGTACTCAAATTCATCTTTAAAATGACGAATAGCAGCTGCGACAGGCCATGAAGCCGCATCACCAAGCGGACAAATCGTGTTTCCTTCGATTTTGCTTTGAATACTCCATAATAATTCGATATCCTCTTCACGGCCGTGACCGTTTTCAATACGATGCAATATTTTTTCTAACCAGCCGGTTCCTTCACGACATGGTGTACATTGTCCACAGGATTCATGGTGGTAAAAACGAGCAAAATTCCATGTATTTCTCACTATACATGATGTGTCGTTATACACAATAAACCCTCCTGAACCTAACATCGATCCGGTAGCAAAACCACCATCACTCAAAGATTCATAAGACATTAATCGGTCTTCACCATTAGCTGTTTTGAAGATCAATTCAGCTGGTAAAATTGGTACAGAAGATCCTCCCGGTACTAAAGCTTTCAACGGTCTGTTTGAAGACATTCCTCCTAAATACTCATCAGAATTCATGAATTCATCTACAGATAATCCTAATTCAATTTCGTAAACTCCCGGGTTTTTAATATGTCCAGAAGCGGAGATTAATTTAGTTCCTGTAGAACGGCCAATTCCAATTTTAGCATACTCATCACCAGAATTGTTGATAATCCACGGCACTGCAGCAATGGTTTCCACATTGTTTACCACCGTTGGATTTGCCCAAAGACCTGATACGGCTGGGAAAGGTGGTTTAATACGAGGATTTCCTCTTTTACCTTCCAGTGATTCAATAAGTGCAGTTTCTTCTCCACAAATATAAGCTCCTGCTCCGCAGTGAACATATAAATCTAAATCGTACCCTGTACCTAATATATTTTTTCCTAACCAACCTGCAGCTCTTGCTTCGTTGATTGCTTTTTCTAAAATTTTGAAAACCCACATGTATTCTCCACGAATGTAGATGTAGGATAGGTTTGCGCCAAGAGCAAAACTAGAAGTAATCATTCCTTCGATCAATAAGTGAGGAATAAATTCCATCAAATAACGGTCTTTGAAAGTCCCTGGCTCAGATTCATCAGCGTTGCAAACTAAATGTCTTGGTTTTCCTGATTTTTTGTCAATAAAACTCCATTTCATTCCCGCCGGGAAACCTGCTCCACCACGACCTCTGATTCCTGATTTTTTTACTTCTTCAACAACTTCGTCAGGCGTAAGTGTTTTTAAGGCTTTTTCTACAGATGCATAACCGCCGTTTTGACGATATACTTCGTAGGTCTTAATACCTGGAATGTTGATTTTGTCTAATAATATTTTTTTGGACATCTTATTTATCGTGTAATATTATTTTATCTTCTTTACAATCAGCAATTAACTGATCGATTTTTTCTTCTGTCAGTTTTTCTTTGTAGAAATCGCCCAACTGCATCATTGGAGCGTATCCGCAGGCACCTAAACATTCTACACCGGCAATAGTAAACATCCCGTCTGGAGTTGTTTCACCCATTTTGATGCCTAATTTTTCAGAAGTATAATCCATTAAATTTTCGGCACCATTTAAACAACAACAAGAAGTCTGGCAAAACTCAAACATGTATTTCCCAATTGGTTTCTGGTTGAACATAGTGTAAAAAGTAACCACTTCGTAAACCTCAATTGGTTTGATCTGAAGGATTTCAGCCACTTTATCCTGTAGTTCAATACTAAGCCAGTTGTTATGCGCATCCTGAACTTCATGTAAAACAGGCAATAATGCCGATTTTTGTTTTCCTTCAGGATAATGACTAATCAGTTCATTGATGCGGGACATCAATGCTTCAGTCATATTTATTTCTTGTTTGTACTGTTTTCTTTCCATTTTTCTTTTAAATCTGAAATCTAAAATCGTTAATCAACAATTTGAAATCTTTTTATGCGTCTAATTCTCCTGCAATTACATTTAAACTTGACAAAATAACAATTGCATCCGATAGTAAAGCACCTTTAATCATTTCAGGATATGCCTGATAATAAATGAAACAAGGTCTTCTGAAATGTAATCTGTACGGCGTTCTGCTTCCGTCTGTCACTAAGTAAAATCCGATTTCTCCATTTCCACCTTCAACAGGGTGATAAATTTCTGCAACTGGTACAGGCACTTCTCCCATTACAATTTTAAAGTGATAAATCAACGATTCCATTGAATTATATACATCTTCTTTCGGAGGCAAATAATAATCAGGTACTTCTGCATGATATTCGTTTCCTGGAGGCATTTTGTCCAATGCCTGACGAATAATGCTTAAACTTTCCCAAACCTCGGCATTACGAACACAGAAACGATCATAAGTGTCACCTGATTTTCCAACAGGAACAATAAAATCAAAATCTTCGTAAGAGGAGTAAGGCTGTGCCACACGAACGTCATAATCCACTCCTGCAGCACGTAAGTTTGGCCCTGTAAATCCGTAAGCCATTGCTTTCTCTGCTGAGATTGCTCCTACGTTTACAGTTCTGTCAATAAAAATTCTGTTTCTTTCGAATAAGTTTTCGAATTCTTTCCATGCAACTGGAAATTCTTCAAGGAATTTGTCAAGTTTTGCAAAAGCGGCTGGAGACCAGTCTCTTTCAAATCCGCCTATCCTTCCCATATTGGTAGTCAAACGGGCACCACAAATTTCTTCGTAGATTTCGTAGATCTTTTCTCTAAATTGAAAAACATATAAGAAACCGGTATAAGCGCCAGTATCAACACCCAAAATCGAATTACATATTAAGTGGTCAGTAATACGAGCTAATTCCATTACAATCACTCGCAAATATTGAGCTCTTTTTGGAACTTCGATTCCAAGTAATTTCTCTAAAGTCATCCACCACCCCATATTGTTTATAGGAGAGGAGCAATAGTTCATTCGGTCTGTCAGAGGAGTAATTTGGTAAAAAGGACGATTTTCGGCAATTTTTTCGAATGCTCTGTGAATGTAACCAATAGTTGGTTCTGCCTCAAGAATTCTTTCACCGTCCATCAACAGGATATTCTGAAAAATACCGTGAGTTGCAGGGTGAGTAGGACCTAAATTTAGTACTGAAAGCTCGCTTCCGTCTTCGTTTAGTTTTTCCTTTATTATTTTAGCATATCGATGCTCTGGTGATAATAATAGTTCTGACATTTTATAATGTTGAATTATTTATTTTTTAGCAATTTGTTGTTGTTCTTCCAAAGAATCTGTCATCCTTATCTGTTCTTCCGCTGTCTTCCATTGGGAATTCCTTTCTCATAGGAAAAGAGACCATTTCATCCATATTCAAAATACGTTTCAATTGCGGATGACCAATAAAGTTTATCCCAAAGAAATCGTATGTTTCTCTTTCCATCCAGTTAGAGCTTAAGAAGATATTTGAAATCGTTTTAATTTCAGGTTTTTCACCATTAAGATACACTTTAATTCTGATACGTTTGTTGTCGTACCAGTTGTGAAGATGGTATACAATGGCAAACTGGCGTTCTGATTCATTATCCGGATAGTGAATACCGCATAAATCAGTTAAAAAATGAAAACGTAAATCAGTATCATTTTTTAAAAAAAGAATCAGGGCTGTAATTTTATCAGCAGAAGTTTCAAATGAAAAAATATCTCTTTCTTGTTGAAAGTTAAAAACACTTTCATTAAATGTTTCTGTAAGTTTGTCCTGAATCAGGTTGTTTTCTAAAGCCATCTTATGAAATGTTATAGGAAGCTAATAATTCTTGGTATTCCGGAGAGCTTCTTCGTCTCACAGATTCGTTTTTTACCAATTCTTGAAGTTTCATTACGCCGTCAACAATTTGTTCAGGTCTTGGAGGGCATCCAGGAACGTAGACATCAACCGGAATAACTTTGTCAATTCCTTGTAAAACAGAGTAAGTGTCAAAAATACCTCCTGATGATGCGCAGGCTCCAACAGCAATTACCCATCGTGGTTCAGACATTTGTTCGTAAACCTGTCTTAAAATTGGCGCCATTTTTTTAGAGATGGTTCCCATTACCATCAACATATCAGCCTGACGTGGAGAAAAACTCACACGTTCAGAACCAAATCGTGCCAAATCGTAATGTGAAGCCATAGTTGCCATAAATTCGATTCCGCAGCATGAAGTTGCAAAAGGCAATGGCCAAAGAGAATTCGCTCGTGCCAGACCTACAACGTCATTTAGTTTTGTGGCAAAAAAACCTTCACCAACAACACCTTCCGGAGGGGCAACCATATTTACATTTGAATCGCTCATTTTGTATTGTTATTTTGAGTTATAAATTTTGAATGTTCAAATAATTTATAATTCAGCATTTATAATTTAAAACGAATATTTTTTTATTCCCAGTCTAAAGCTCTCTTTTTGATGATGTAGAAAAAACCAACTAAAAGCAAAGCCATAAAAACAATCATTTTCAGCATCCCTTCCATTCCAAGTTCTTTGAAATTCACAGCCCATGGATAAAGAAAAATAACCTCTACGTCAAAGAGAACAAATAAAATGGCCACAAGGAAATATTTTACTGAAAACGGAATACGCGCATTACCCACAGATTCAATACCGCATTCGAAATTTTTATCTTTAGTTTCAGAAGTTCTTTTAGGGCCTAATTTCCCAGAAATAATGATTGTTCCTGCTACAAAACCCACAGCTAATATTAGCTGCATTAAAATCGGAAGATAGCTGTATTGGTCAGATTGCATAAACTTAGGTTTTTTACTTAAAAAATAAGCCACAAAGATAGCTTTCAACTCTGTAAATCACAAGCTAAAAAATGATTTAAGTATAGTGCCGGACAGGGTTTGAGTGTAATTTTTATTCATTATAAATAACAAATTAAACTTTTACATTTTTTTAACAAGAAAGCAAAAAAAAACGTTTCGAAATAAATCGAAACGTTTTAAACCATTCAGGCAAAAAAAATAAATTGCTATATTTTTCTTAGATTACTGCTACTTTAGCAGCAACTTTCCCTTTTCTTCCTTCTTCTTCTTCGTAGCTTACACGGTCACCTTCGCGTAATTCTTCCGCGTTAATTCCTGAAGCGTGAACGAAGATGTCCTTTCCTGTTTCTTCGTCTGTAATGAATCCATAACCTTTAGATTCATTGAAAAATTTTACTGTACCTGTACGCATTGTAATTGTAATAATAATTTATAATAAAGCAAATGTAATATATTAACTAATACAAAAGACATGTACGTGTTAATTTTTTGTAAAAATTATTGATTTCCAGTGTTTTTACGTTGTTTATTGCAAGTTTTTTTATATGAAATGCCCTTATTTGAGAATCATTAATTGTAAGAATATAAAAAACAACAAATTGTAAGAATTTAATATTTGGAAAAAATCAATATCAGAGAAAAATTATGATTTTTTGATAAAAAATAAAATGCAGCTGAAATTTCAGCTGCATTTTTGGTGTAAAACTTTTTTTAAAATTAAACAGTGTCAATTTTAATATGTAATTCCTTCAATTGTACATCATCAATAGCAGCAGGAGCATCTATCATTACGTCACGTCCCGAATTGTTTTTAGGAAAAGCAATAAAATCTCTAATAGTTTCCTGTCCGCCTAAAATTGCGACCAAACGGTCTAAACCAAAAGCAAGTCCTCCGTGTGGTGGTGCTCCAAACTGGAAGGCATCCATTAAGAATCCGAATTGGGCTTTTGCTTCTTCTTCGGTAAATCCTAAATATTTGAACATTAACTGTTGCGTTGCTTTATCGTGAATACGAATCGATCCACCTCCAATTTCGTTTCCGTTTAAAACCATATCATAAGCGTTTGCGCGCACTTTTCCAGGTTCTGTTTCTAATAAAGCCATATCTTCTGGTTTTGGAGAAGTAAATGGGTGGTGCATGGCGTGGTAACGACCGCTTTCTTCGTCAAGTTCCAATAATGGGAAGTCTACAACCCATAATGGAGCAAATTCATCAGGATTACGTAATCCTAAACGTGTAGCCAGTTCCATACGTAAAGCAGAAAGTTGAGCACGTGTTTTGTTTGCTGGACCAGAAAGTACAAAAATCATATCTCCGGGATTTGCTTCTGTTGCTTTTGCCCAGTTTGTCAAATCATCCTGATCGTAGAATTTGTCCACAGATGATTTATAGGTTCCATCTTCATTGCATTTTACATAAACCATTCCGGAAGCGCCAACTTGCGGACGTTTCACCCAGTCAATTAATCCGTCGATTTCTTTACGGGTATAATTTCCGGCGCCAGGAACCGCAATTCCGACCACTAATTCTGCTGAATTAAAAACAGGGAATTCTTTGTGTTGTGCAAATTCGTTCAATTCACCAAATTTCATCCCAAAACGAATATCCGGTTTGTCGTTTCCGTATGTTTTCATGGCATAATCGTAGGTAATTCTTGGGAATTTATCTACTTCAATACCTTTAATTTCTTTTAATAAGTGTCTTGTCAATCCTTCAAAAATATTCAAAATGTCTTCTTGCTCCACAAATGCCATTTCGCAGTCAATCTGAGTAAACTCAGGCTGACGGTCTGCACGTAAATCTTCGTCACGGAAACATTTTACGATTTGGAAATATTTGTCCATTCCCCCAACCATCAAAAGCTGTTTGAAAGTTTGAGGAGATTGTGGTAAAGCATAAAACTGCCCCTCGTTCATACGGCTAGGTACAACGAAATCTCTCGCTCCCTCAGGAGTAGATTTGATTAAGTAAGGAGTTTCAACTTCGCAGAAATCCAAATCAGACAAATATTTACGAACTTCCATTGCCACTTTGTGACGGAATAACAAGCTGTTTTTTACAGGATTTCTTCTGATATCCAAATAACGGTATTTCATTCTGATATCTTCACCACCGTCTGTGTCATCTTCGATTGTAAATGGAGGAGTCAGTGCCGAATTTAGAATAGTCAATTCAGAAACTAAAATTTCGATTTCACCTGTTGGAATATTTTTGTTTTTGGCTTCACGCTCAATCACAGATCCTTTTACCTGAATTACAAATTCTCTTCCAAGTGTTTTTGCCAATTCAAAAACAGTTTTATCGGTACGGCTTTCGTCGAAAATAAGTTGTGTAATTCCGTAACGGTCACGTAAATCAACCCAATTCATAAATCCTTTATCGCGTGATTTTTGAACCCAGCCCGCAAGTGTAACTTCGGTATTAATATTTGAGGCATTTAATTCGCCACAATTATGACTTCTATACATTGATCAAAATTTTAGACTGCAAAAGTAAACACAAAATTCAAATTAATATAGTAAAGTGATAAGTTGATGCTTATAAATTTGAAATATTTTGTTAATGCTTAATTTTCTAACATAGAATTTCTTTAGATTTGATCTGCTGAAACAAGTAATAAATAAATTTCACACATATGAAAAAAATTATTCTTTTGGGTTTGATTGTGCTTAGCGTTTTTGGCGTTAATGGGCAGACCAAGAATCAAATTAAATTTACGGCCAAAATTGCCAACAGAAACAGTGATACCTTGGTTATTCGTGGCGCTAATGATTTTAAACAAGTTATTCCTATTGATAAAAAAGGAATTTTTGCTGCTACTTTTGAAGCTCCAAAAGGGTTTTATCAATTTTCTGACGGGCATGAAGTTTCGAGTTTGTATTTAAAGCCTGATTCAGAAATAAATCTGACTATGGATGCAAAACAATTTGATGAAACTATTGTTTACAAAGGAAAAGGTGTTGACGAAAGTAATTTTCTGGCACTTTATTCTTTAAGCAATGAGAAATTTCAAAATGAAGCTTTTTCTAAAGATGAAAAAGAGTTTGCTACACTTTTGGAAGCAAAGAAAAAGTGGGATAACGAAACCCTTGCAAGTGGTAAATACGATGCAGAATTTCAAACTGCTTTAAAAAATGCATTCGCTCAATTTCATCAATATGCAGGCGAGGCTTATGCAAGTAATGTAAAAACAAACAAACTTAAAGGAAAACCATCTCCGGATTTCGATTATGAGAATTATAAAGGAGGGAAAACAAAGCTTTCTGATCTTAAAGGTAAATATGTTTACATTGATCTTTGGGCAACCTGGTGTGGGCCTTGCAGGGCAGAAATTCCATTTTTGCAAAAAATTGAAGAGAAATATCACGGAAAAAATATTGAATTTGTGAGTATTTCTATAGATCAGGCAAAAGATCATGAAAAATGGAAAAAATTTGTTGCGGATAAAAATTTAGGAGGCGTTCAGTTATTTGCAGATAAAGATTGGGGTTCTGATTTTGTAACAAGTTATGGTGTAACCGGAATTCCAAGATTTATCCTAATTGATCCAAAAGGGAATGTTGTAAATCCGGATGCAGAAAGACCATCTTCACCAGACCTTCAAAAACAATTAGATTCATTATTGAACTAGTTTATTTATAAAATTTACAACGTTATCGTAATTTTATATTTTTTCTAAAAAACCAGTAAAACCAGTGCCTGAGCATTGGTTTTTTTATATCAGGCTGATTTCCAATGTTAAGTTTTTATTCAATGTTACCAAATTGTTAAGCAAAAGTTTTTTTAATGTAAACAATTAATTATCTTTGATAAAGATTTGATAACATTAATACCTAAAGATATGAAAAAGTGTGTAATTTTAGCTGCTGTATTATTCTCAGGAATCTTAGCTGCTCAAGAAACAAAACCTGAATTGGAAGCTGTTGGAAATAAAGTTAGAGCTACTTATTACTATGAAAATGGTAAAGTACAGCAGGAAGGTTTTTTTAAAGAAGGTAAATTAGACGGTGTTTGGGTATCTTATGACGAGAACGGAAATAAAAAAGCAATTGCAGAATACAAAGACGGATTGAAAACCGGAAAGTGGATTTATTTCAACGATAAAAATATTTGTCAGGTAGATTATTCAAACAGCAAAATTAATTCGGTTAAAAACTTAGAAGAAAAAGTTGTCGCAGATACAAATTAAGATGAATTCAGTTAATTAAAAAGGAGAAAATTTCATGAAATTTTCTCCTTTTTGTTTTTTATAAATCGCTATTCTGATTCTTTTTGTTTTAATGAAAAAGCGGTGTAAAGTGTAATTAAAGCCAAAACAATCCAAAAGACATCAATAAAGAAAATCTGAATCTGGTTTTGAAGAAATGAACTCCAGAACCAGTTTCCTGAAACGAGTCCATTGATCACCGGAACCAAAAAGCCTAAAATGCTTCCTGAAATCAGACACCATTTATTGGTAAATGCATTATTCTTTTTGATAATAAAAAAGAGGGCAAGAACCAACCATCCAATAAAATAAATGCTGTATATATTAGCTTGTGTTAATGGATAAAACAATTTGGCTGCAATAAATGCTAATGCCGTAATTGGGTACATACTTAAACAAATAGCCAGATAAATACGAACAACATCTTCGTTGAAACGACGTTTCTTTTCCGGCATGTTTTTCTTATCCCTTGCGATTAACCAAATCATTACTCCCGAAATAATCACAAAGCAGGTTATGATTCCAAGGACAAAGCTTACGATTTTTAAGGGATATCCGCCATAATCTCCAAAGTGAATACGGTACAAAACATTTTTTACTATATCTAAATAATAGTTTTCTGTTTCAGGATTTTTCCTTGCAACTTCTTTTCCGTCAGAAATGCGGTAAACCACTTTTCCGATTCCGGTAAATTTTTTGGTGCTAACCAATTCCCCTTCAATCAAGAGATGCATATTGGTGTCACCGTAATTTTGAATCATGACACGGTTAATTTCAAAATCCTCCCAGTTGTTTTTTGCTTTTGAAACTAGTTGATTGATGCTAAATGTTGCTGCTAATTTTTTGTTATCAAATTTAAAATCAGGATCAGTGTATTCCAGTTCTTTATATAATTTATTTTGATCGCCTTTGTAAAGCGCCATTACAGCCGGGGCAACGATTAAAAGTTTAATCATAAAAAAAGCACCGGTTACCGCATATACAAACTGAAAAGGCAAACCAATCATTCCTAATGCAGTATGTGCATCTGTCCATAAAGTTTTAAGTTTTTCTTTCGGGCGGAAAACATAAAAATTAGATACAATTTTTTTCCAGTGTAATAAAACGCCTGTTACTATTGCAAATAAGAAAAACAGCGCTATAAAACCCGAAAGATAGTATCCGACAGGATAAGGAATCTGAGCAAGGAAATGCAAACGATATAAAAACTCTCCAAGAGAATACGATTCTTCGTAGGTTGATGTTTTATGGTTTTTGGTATCTAAATAAAAAAAACTTCCTTCCTTTTGTTTGGCAGGAGCCAGAGTATCTTTTGTTCCTTCTATATTAACGTTAACTTTTCTCTCGTTACTGTGTTTGGAAATCGTAATGTTTCTTCCGTAAAGAGTATATTCTTTGTCCAGTTTTTTGAAAGCCGCATCATAATCTAAATCAATTTCTTTTGAAATAGGAGCTGATTCATTTCTTTCCCAATTGATGATTTCATCCCTGAAAAAGGAAAAAGAACCTGCAAAGAAAATTACAAAAAGAACGACGCTGATAACAATGCCACTAACAGTATGTGTATGAAAATAGATATTATAATTACGATTAGTCATTTGTTATTGCGCTGTTGAATTATAGATTTGTCCTAAATATATTAAAAGAGAGAAAAGGAGTGAAATGAATATGTAAACCATCCAGATTTTCCATCCGTTTTTAGCTAAAAAAGCGACAACCATAAGCGCTACCCAAAGGATAAAACCGCTAAAAGCCATGGTGATAAGAATGTTTGCGCGATCAAACCATGATGCTAAAGCCAAATGAAACGTAACGGAAACAAAATAACCGCCCAGAATAGCAGCTGTAATTTTGGCAAATCGTTGCCATTTGGACTGTGTTAAGTATTTTGGATTTGCAGGCATGAATTAAGCGTAATAAAATTCTAATGAAGCTATAATTATAAAAAGTATGAATAATGTTATGGGGCTTATTTTTTTTAGTGGTGTCAGCAAAACAATTAAGCTTCCGACAGCCATTAACTGAATGAAAAAAAGTAAAGTTCCGCAGCCCAGTGATTGTGTAAAAAGCCAAAATCCGTAAGCAGTTATGAGTAAAGCTAATCCTGTCAATTTGGTTTGTTTCGGATTTTTCTGCATCCATTTTTCAAAACCTAAATCATAAGATAAAACAGCTTTTTTAGAAGTGTAATACAAAGTGTAAAAGGCAAAAAAAACGATAAGACTTGCTATTGTTATCATAATCTGAAATTTTATACTGCAAATTTAGTTTTTGAATTAACACAAAACAAATTATTTTTATTTGTTCCAAATAAGAAGTGCGATTTAAAAGTAAATTAAACAAAAAAACCTGTTCAAATTAATGAACAGGTTTTCCAATTTAAATTAAAATCAACAATTAATTAATGCGTATGTTTAGGATTAAAACCGTCTTCGCTTACTTCAGTTGGCTCATAATCAGCCACCATTTCAGCTTCATAATCGATTTTTTCTCCTTTAGAGAACTTTCTAATGATTTTCTCCATGATGTCATAGATTACCGGAACCACAATTAACGTTAGGAATAGTGAAGAGATCAAACCTCCAATAATTACCCAAGCCAATCCGTTTTTCCATTCTGCTCCCGCTCCAGCTGCTAATGCAATTGGGAACATACCAAATACCATCGCAATTGTTGTCATCAAGATCGGACGTAAACGAGCGTGGTTTGCCTGAATTAATGCTGTTCTGATTGATTCTCCAGCCGCTCTTCGCTGATTGGTATAATCGACAAGCATGATCGCATTCTTACACACCAGACCAATCAACATGATGACTCCCAAAATGGTAAAGATATTTAAAGTATTGTTTGTTAATGCTAGTGCAAATAAAACTCCAATGAACGAAAGCGGAATCGCGAACAATACCACAAACGGGTGAACAAAACTGTCATATAAACCTACCATTACAAGGTAAACCAAAATAATAGCGGCTAATAATGCAATTCCTAAAGTACCAAAACCTTCTGATTGGTTTTCCTGGTCACCTCCCCAGATATAGTTTACTCCAGTTGGTTTTTGTAATTTATCTAATTTTTCCTGCCATTGCGTAACAATTGTTCCTGCTGGCACCCCAACGTTCTGACCTTGTACGGTTACAGAAGCTGTTTTATCTCTACGCTCTAATTTACTTGGTCCAGAACCTTCTGTAATAGTTGCGAATTGGTTTAATTTAATCTGCTGACCAGCATTGTTGATGAAAATCAAATTACTAACATCGGTAATGTTTTTTCTATCAAATTCGTTGTATTTGATGTTGATGTCGTATTCGTATTCACCAGCTCTAAATTTACCGTCAGTATTACCGCTGTAAGCTGTCTGCATAGTTAAACCAACTGTTTGCAGTGTCAATCCTAAAGCAGCCATTTTATCTCTGTCAACCTGAACGTTGATCTCTGGATTTCCGTCTTCAACTGTTAATTTAATCTCAGTTGTTCCAGGAATAGTGCGTAATTCAGCTTCGGCTAATTTTGCAAATTTCATAGCACTTTCTACGTTCGGACCTGTTACGATCAAACCTAAAGTTGCATCTTCTGCTGTTCCTAAGATACCTACAGGAACGGTTTTTACTTTGGCACCAACTAATATTTTCTCTAATTTACGTTTTGTTTTTGCTGCATAAACGTTTGCGTCATCTGTACGATCTTTTTGCTCGATCATTTTAACGTCAATCTCCGCTTTGTAAGCAGTAGCCTGTGCTGCTCCTAAACCTTCACTGGTTTGTCCTACAGTTGTAATTTGGCTGAAAACATATTTCTCTCCTTTTAAGAAAGCTTCTGCTTTTTGCGTCATAAAGTTGGTTTGTTCCAAAGAAGCATCTTTCGGCATCTCAATTTGAACTAAGAATTCACCACTATCAGATGATGCGAAGAACTCTCCTCCAATATAACCACCTCCCATTAACCAGAAGATCGATCCAAAGAACATTACTAATACAATTACTATAGTTTTAATATAGTGATCTAAACACCAGTTTAGTAAGTTAGATACCCAGTTTGTAAAACGAGTCAAATAGCTTTCGAATCCAAGGATAACTTTTCCGAATAGATTTTTACCTTCTATATGCTCTAATTTTCCAAAACGTGAAGACAACCACGGAATAATAGTAAATGAAGCTAATAATGAGAACATCGTAGAAATAATTACCGTAACACAGAATTGTGTAATAATGTTCGATACCAATCCTGTACTCATTGCGATAGGCAGGAACACCACCACAATTACTAAAGTAATCGAAGTTACTGTACCTCCAATTTCGGCAGTTCCATCATAAGACGCACGGATTCGGCTTTTACCCATCTCCATATGTCGGTAAATATTCTCTAATACAACGATGGCATCATCCACAAGAATACCAACAACAAGAGATAAACCAAGTAAAGACATTAAGTTAAGCGTGTAACCTAATAAATAAATTCCAATAAATGTTGCAATCAAAGAGGCAGGAATAGAAACCATTACAATCAATGAGTTTCTAATACTGTGTAAGAAGAACAACATTACAAAGGCTACCAGAATAACTGCAATTAACAAGTCATGTACAACAGAGTCTGCTGCTTCAAGCGTAAATACAGTACTGTCTTTTGCTACATCCAATTTCAATTGAGCCGATTTGTAATCTGTCTCTAATGTTTTGATTGTTTTAATTAACTGCTCACTTACCGCAACGGCATTTGCATCTGATTGTTTTACAATTTGAAGTACGATTGCACTTTTTTGGTCAACACGCGCAATTTTTTCCGCGATTTTTTGTGTATCCTGAACGTCAGCGATATCTCCTAAACGAACTTGGATTCCGTCTTGTGAAGAAACCACTAAGTTTCTTAATTCTTCAACGTTTTTATATTTACCCGCTAAACGGATTAATATTTTTTGATTACGAGTTTGGATGTTACCCGTTGGGAAATCCAGATTCGAAGTTAAAATAGTCTGCTGCACCTGAGGAACTGAAAGTCCGTAACCCTGCATTTTTACAGCGTCAAGATTTACCTGAATCTCACGTTCCTGCCCACCAATAATATTTACCTGAGCAACCCCTTGTACACGAGATAAAACTGGCGCAATCTTTTTATCGATCAAATCGTAAAATTCTGCTTCATCCATTTTACCATTTGCACCAAGCGTCATAATTGGTAAATCACTCAAAGAGAATTTTGTTAATGACGGCGGATCAGCATCATCTGGTAAATCACTCAAAATTGCATTGATTTTTCGTTGTGCATCGTTCATCGAAATATCAACATTTGCAGTAGAAAGCAATGTAATTGATACTACAGATAAACTCTCATAAGATTTTGAGTCAATTTTTTTGATATTTTCCAAAGACGCAATCGCATCCTCAATTTTCTTTGTTACCGTATTTTCAACCTCACTTGGAGAAGCTCCAGGATAAACAGTAGAAACCGTAATAACGTTGGTTTCGAATTTTGGAATCAGCTCGTAGCCTAACTGGCTGTAGCTGAACAATCCACCTAAAATTAGAATTGTAAACAATACAATTACTAACGACGGACGTTTTATGGATATTTCGGCTAATTTCATATGTTTTTTTATTAAGTTCTTAGTTTTTAGTTCCTAGTCCTTAGTTTTTAATTCCTCGTTTTTAATGCTATGCGCAAAAACTAAGGACTAATCTCTTAATCACTAATTACTTTTATTTAATAATTTCTACTGTATTTCCGTCTTGTAAGTTGATTTGACCTGTAGTAATTACTACATCCCCATCATTCAAACCACTAATTATTTCAACTTTATCTCCTAAGATTCTTCCAGCAACGACTTTTTTCAATTTTGCAATATTATTTTCAACTACGAAAATTTCGTTACTGCTTACACTACCAACAAACGCATTTCTAGGAACCACTTTCAAGTTTTGTTTTTGGTTATTAGAACCAAAGTTTGCAGTTCCGTACATACCCGCTTTTAAATCGTTATTCGCATTGTTTGTAATTTCGATCTCAACAGGGAAGTTCAAAGAAGCATCTGCTTTTGCAGCAATAAAAGTAATTTTTCCAGAGAAAGTTTTGTCAGGATAAACACTTGCAGTAATGTTTACTGTGTTTCCTAATTTTAAGCTTGCTACTTGGCTTTCGTTTACTGTAACAGTTAATTTTAATTTAGATACATTTACGATATCAAACAAAGCAGTTGCAGGCATTCCAGCTAAAATAGATCCTGGCTCAACATATTTTTTGTTGATATATCCGTTAATTGGAGCTTTTACTTTAGTATCTCCAACATTGATATTAGCTTGTGTCAAGTTAGATTGTGCGTTTGTCAAAGCCAATTTTGCCTGATCTAATTGTTGTTTTGTTACACCGCCAGTTTTAAAAGCATTTTCGTATCTAGCATAATCCGATTTTGCATTTTGATACACTGCCTGAGCTTGTTGTGCATTTACATTGATAACATCTCCTCTTACTGTTAAAAGAGTTTGTCCAACTCTTACATAATCACCTTCTTTTACTAAAACACTAATTACTTTTCCAGATTTTTCAGCAGAGAAAGTCAATTCCTGAATTGGTGCAAAGTTTCCGTTTGCAGTAAAACCAAGATTAACATCTTCTGTTTTTACAGTTGCCACTTTAACAGAAACAGCAGCATTTTTCTCGGCAACGATATCAGTTTTAGCTTTGTTCTCGGCTTTGTTTTTTGTTAATACGAATCCAATTAGTGCTAATGCTCCAACTATGACTACAATTGTTATAATAATTTTTTTCATTTGTTCAGTTATTTAATAAGAGTTTTTAGTTCGCCTTTTGATTTGATTAGAGATATTTCGGCAATTTTATAATTTAAAACTGCTCTGGTAAAATTGTTTTGAGCTTCCTGATGTGCATTTTCTGCATCCAGTAAATCGGTTAAAGATGCTAATCCCTGAAGATAATTGTTTTTTGTATTGCTTAAAATCTCACGGGCTAAGCGCATATTTTCTCTTTGATTCTCAATAGTAACCATATTATTATTGATTTGAGTCATTGCATTTCTGTAATCCAGATCCAGCGACAATTTCGTGTCTTTCATGTCTTCCTGAATTGATCTGATTTCAACATCAGCCTGTCTTACTCTTGCGCGGGTTCCAAATCCTGTAAAAATAGGGATGTGCAGGTTTAAGCCAATTGCTGAGAAGTCTGACCAGTAAACCCCTTTTTCAGGTTTTGCAAACCAGGGCATTTCAGGCCCCTGACCAATATAGTTATAGCCTGCACTTAATGAAAGTGTCGGATAATACTCGGCCTGTACTGCTTTCTTTTGAAATACTAATAATTCTTCCTGTTTTTTCAAAAGCTGATATTCTGTTCTGTTTTCTACATTTGGGACTTCTGTCAAAGCTGCAGGTACAGCTTCAAATTCTTTTTTCGGAATTTCTATCTGAGTTTCGATAGGCATACCCATGTAAAACTTTAAAGCATTTTCCTGTAATTCAACCTGATTTTTAACCTGTTGGCGGTCTGTGTCAATATTTGATAATTTTACAACAATTCGATCCAGATCAATTTTTTTGGCTAAGCCGTTTTCAAATTGTCCTTTTACAATATCATGAACTTTTGTAGTATTGGCATAAGTACTGTCTAAAAGGATTAATCTTTCACGTTGTACATAAACAGAATAATAATTGTTTGCTACTCTTTCTATGACTTGTTCTTCTGTTAACTGATCGTTTATTTGGTAAAATTCACGTGTAGTTTGTGCGGCTCTCAATCCTGTAAAAACAGCCTGATCAAAGATTGCCTGAGTTAAAGAAACCCCTGCAGTTGATGTCCATTTCTGACCAAACGCAGCCTGAATTGTAGTTCCCGGCTGACCAAATCCTGCTCCGTCAATAACGGTTGTCTGAATGACTGGATTGTATGTCAAATTACCATTAGCCGAAATTTGTGGCAATGCTCTTGAACGAATTTCCTGAATTTGATATTCGCTGTTTTCAATCTGCAATTTGGACTTTTTGGCTTCTGCTTTGTTTTGAAGCGCATAATTAAGTGCGTCTTTTAAGGTAAGTGTCGTGACTTGCGCATTGGCTGAAAGGCCAGCGGAGCACAAAAATATTAGAATTATTCTTTTCATATAGTTTATAGATTGACGATTAAATTGTAAATTTTTTAAGTTGTTTTTCCAGTTCCTGTATTCCTTTTTCGGTTGCCATGGCTCTGGTATGATATTCTAAAGCTTCTAATTCCATTTTTTGGGCTTCTCTTTCAGAAATCGTTGTCTCGTTAATGTGAAAAACCAGGGTGTAATAAAATTTTACGTAAACATCTATATTCAGGTCTTTGCGATAAAACCCTTCACGGATTCCTTTTTCAATATTGGCTCTAAAATATTGTGTACACTGGTCGATTTCTTTTGTTAGTACCGTCTGATAGATTTCAGGATAATGCTTTTTTAGCTGATAAATAGGAGAGGTGTCAATGTTATTTTTAAACATATCACGAAACATTTCTCTGATTTCAAAATTTTCCTGAATCGAATTATAATCTTTGGCTACAATGGTGTCAATTAAATCATGAACCTGTTTGTGAACCGTTGCTGTGCTTTCTTCAATTAAAACTTCTTTGTTACAGAAATATTTGTATATCGTTTTTTTCGAAATACACATTTCTCCTGCAATATCATCCATTGTAACACTCTTAAACCCCAGTTTTAAAAACAAATCACTTGCTTTTGATATAATTTTATCTTTCATCTCTCATTTTAAAATTGTATTACAAATATACCAAGGAAACTAAATTTAACGAAAAAGTTTCCGTCATAATTGTAATAATTTTACATTAATTTATTCATCACGTAAGATTTATATGCTAAATTCTAAATTTGCAATAAGCTTGATATCTTTTCCAAGTGCCAGTCCTCCATTATGATTAAATGAATTATAATCCAGTCCAAAATCCTGACGTTTGATATCTCCTTTAATTTCAAAGGCTACTTTTTTCTCCCCATTGTAAGTGTTGACTCCAATAAATTCGGCATCCAGTTCTACCACTTTAGTAACATCTTTTATCGTTAAATCACCTTTAAAGAAATTGATGTTATTGTTTACTTTTTGAAAAGAAGTTGATTTGAAACTGATGATAGGATGTTCGCTAACATTAAACAAATCATTTAGCTGTAAATGTGAATCGATTTGCTGAAAACTATCATTTTTATTGTTTATGTCTAAAGAAAATTCGACAGAAGCATCCTCAATTTCATTGTCTTCAATGTTTACATAACCATCAAATTTATTTGTGGTTCCTCCTAAATAAGCAATAATCGAATGTCTCATTTTAATTAAAACATCCGACTGGCTTGAATCTAAAGTCCATGTTGTTCTCATAAATATTTGATTTATATCGCTTAAATTCTTTTGGAAACTTTTTTAGTGTTTCTAGTTTCCGTGTGCAAATATAGACAGGAAACTCAAAATACCAAAAAAGTTTCCATGTTTTTTTTGGAATAATTTTAACAGGTTAAAAAGGAGTCATAACGAGGGTAATTCTTAAAGTCTGTTTGGGATTTAAATTTTAGGATATAATTAATATTTGAATTGTATCTTTGAGCCTCGCAAATCAGAAATTCATTTTATGCACGATATTAGCCAGTACCAGGATTTTTTTATTAATTATCTAAAAAGCCAAAACATAAGCAAAGAGCCTAAAAACCTTTATGAACCTATTGAATATATTTTAGGACTTGGCGGCAAACGGATGCGTCCGGTACTAACTTTAATGGCGGCAGAAGTTTTTGATGCCGATTATAAAAAAGCGCTTCCGGCTGCGATGGCGGTAGAAGTTTTTCATAATTTCTCTTTGGTTCATGATGATATTATGGATGATGCGCCTTTAAGAAGAGGTCAGGTTACTGTTCATGAAAAATGGAATTTAAATACCGGAATTCTATCCGGAGATGCAATGCTTATCTTGGCGTATCAATATTTTGAACAATATGAACCCGAGATTTTTAGGGATTTAGCGAAACTTTTCAGTAAAACGGCACTCGAAGTCTGCGAAGGCCAGCAATGGGATGTTGATTTTGAATCCCGTACAGATGTTACGATTCCTGAATATCTGAAAATGATTGAATACAAAACAGCTGTTTTGGTTGCTGCAGCCATGAAAATGGGCGCCATCGTAGCAAAAACATCTGAAAAAGAAGCAGATTTGATTTATAATTTCGGACTTAATTTGGGATTGGCTTTTCAGTTGCAGGATGATTATTTAGATGCTTTTGGAGATCCTGAAACTTTCGGAAAACAAGTAGGAGGAGATATTATCGAAAACAAAAAAACCTATTTGTACTTAAAAGCTGTTGAGTTTTCGACTCCTGAAAAAGTGGCAGAATTGCAAAGGTTATTCGGTTTGCAGCTGGAAGAGAACAAAGATAAGATAGAAAATGCTAAAGCGATTTTTAACGAATCAGGTGCTTCAGATGCGACTCAGAAAGCGATAGAAATGTATACTTTTAAAGCTTTTGAAATGCTTGAAAAAATGGACATCAACGCAAAAAAGAAAAATATTCTGAAAACTTTTGGCGAAAATCTGATGGGTAGAAAGGTTTAATACAAAAAATTATGGATGCCATAGTAAATGCCCTTTTTTTTACTGACAGAAATAGTAATGCCAGAAAGCAGTTGTTTTTTGCGGTATGTTTTCCTTTCTTTACTCTTTTCGCTTTAGGAATTGACAGTGTTGCTTTTAATGAAAATTATTTTGACGGGCGACAAATTACCAATGTTTTAGCCATACTTTATTTTTCTTTTTTCTTTTGGGTTTCTGGTTCCTATCTGAGGAAACTCATGTTTGTAATGGTCTTTTTGTCTTATATTGGAGAAGTGCTTTTTTGTACTGTACTCGGAATGTATAATTACAGGACAACCGTTATTCCGCTATATGTGCCTTTTGGTCATGCGATTGTGTATGCTTCGGGTTATGTTTTTGCACATACTCAATGGGCTCTTAAAAATGATACACTTTTAAGGAAGTATTTTGCAGTTGGATTCTCTTTATTGTTTTTGTCTGTTGGAATTCTTCTGAAAGATGTTTTTTCACTGATTTTCGGAGTACTTTTCTTTTGGGTTTTAAAGAGAAAAAAATGGCAGAACTTGTATTATTTCATCGCCCTTTGTGTTATATTTATTGAGCTTGCCGGAACCTATTTTCAATGCTGGAAATGGATTCCAAAAACCTTCGGGTTAATTCCGGCGGCAAATCCGCCAATGGGAGCTGTTTTTTTTTATGCGGGAGGCGATGTCCTTTTGTCTAAGATTGTTGATTATTGGAAATTAAAAACCATAACGAGCCAATCTTGATTGTAATTGAAATTGATTCTGAAAATTACCATTGTTATTGAAATTGCTATTGACTTTTGAGATTATTTCGGTATTGAAATTGCCATTGCCATTGAATTTTGAAATTGAAAAACTATGTATGTTTCTCCATTAAATACCGATTTGTTATTCGAAGAAGCTCAAAAGGAATCTTTATATCTCAAACTGATTGAGCAGCTCAATAAAGATTTTAATCTGGCAAACGAAGGAATAGATTTTCCGCTGAGCATCACTCCGGAGGAATTAAAAATTCAGCTTCACGAAAAAATCTACAGAATGATTCAGTACAAATTTGCTGAATATCTCAATCTGCTCTATATAATTGATGTTCCTGAAAATGAAATCAAACAGCTCGACGGATCAGATTTGGTTATTCTAGCAGAACAGGTTGCTTTTTTAATTTTGAAGAGAGAATGGCAGAAGGTTTGGTTTCGGAATTTCTACAAATAAAGGTTCTAAGTTACTAAGGTTCTAAGCTGCTAAGTTTTTCTTCTTTGCGAACAATGCTTTCTAATTTATCTAATTCATTAATTAATCCAAAACCTTCAGTATTTATTTTAGTTCCTATAATCTGGAAACGAGCATTTTTAAAGCAAATCTTTGCTATTCCAACTGTTTTTGCATTTTTCTTAAAAACAAAGACATCTCTATATTCGGCAATACAAGCGCACGCATCATTTTTTAAAGAATCTTTTTCACTGAATACACTTTGAATGTCTTTTTCGTCTTTAATTAATAAATTTGATTTTTTGTAATTATGATTTAAAAGTATTTTTTCAAAATCTTCTTTTGGAATACGATCAGGAAAAGTATGTGTGTAGATATTGATTAATTCTGTTTCTTTTTGAGTTTTAGTCTCTTTTCTAATGAGCTTAAAAAAAATATCCTCAGAAATGTCCAAATAGTAATGATCAATTTCATCCGAATCGAAAAAAGGTCGTAATTCCTTCTTTACAACCTTCTCTTTATTAATATCTACTTTTTTAAAATTGTTACAGCTAAAAAGTATAATTGACGTAATTGTTAAAATAAATTTTTTCAAATTTCTTCTTTATAAAAAACTTAGAATCTAAGCATCTCAGAACCTTAGCAACTTTAGAAATACGCTCTCACAAAAGGCATAAATGCAGATCCGTATAAACTTCTGTCATCATTATACAAGACATCGAAGCGTGCGCCAACTGTTACATTTCCGGTTCTGTAACCGGCTCCAAGATATAAGGCAGTGTTCCAGTAATTGTCAGAATAAGAAGGATTGTAATAAGTTTCTTCGAAATCAGTGTTAACTCTTACCTGTTCCAGCTCGGCAGATAGCTGAACCTGCGGAATCGGATTCACATAAGTTAGAAAACTTACTCCATAAACAAAGGATTCATAATAATTTTTGGAGTATAAATAGCCAAATTGCAAGCCGGTACCCACAGATACAATTTCGTTTACATTATAAATAGCACTTGGCATTACTGAGATATCGGTATAACCAGAACCAAATCCGAGACCCAATCCACCTCCAAATTGCACCTTATCCCAAAAACCTGGCGTGTTGTCAATAGTATAGTTTTGTTGTTGTGCAATAGTCGAACTTGACAATAACAGTGTCAAAATCACAAAAAATGATTTGAAAACGATTGAAAGATGAATTTTCTTCATAGTTTAGGCTATTTTTAACAAATTTTTACGTAAAAGTACGTAAAAAAATCATTTAAATAATATCGTTTGTTGTACTTTTGCCATTCTATATAACAAAAAGTATATTCACTCAAATATTATGGATAGGTTTTCATTTCTAAATGCAGCGCATACCGAGTTTTTTGCACAATTATACGATCAATATTTAGTAAATCCAGACAGTGTTGAGCCAAGCTGGAGAAGTTTTTTTCAGGGTTTTGACTTTGGAATGACTACTTATAACGACGAAAATCCTGTGCAGCAGATCGTTGAGTATGTAACGACTAGCGACAATACAGATTACAGTAAAGTTTCTGAAAAATTACAAAAAGAATTTAACGTTTTAAAATTAATTGATGGCTACCGCACGCGTGGTCATTTATTTACTAAAACAAATCCGGTTCGTGATCGCAGAACTTCATCGCCAACTTTGGATATTGAAAATTTCGGATTAACAACTGCTGATCTTTCTACCGTTTTTGATGCAGCTCAGGTTATTGGAGTTCCTCCTTGTACGCTTCAGGATATTATCACTCGTCTTAAAGCAATCTACTGTCAGCATATTGGTGTTGAATATATGTACATCAGAAATCCTGGTGTTGTAAAATGGATTCAGGATAAATTAGGTGTAAATAACAATCAGCCTGATTTTTCTAAAGAAGAAAAACAAACTATCCTTACTAAATTAAATGAAGCTGTTTCTTTCGAAAACTTTTTACATACTAAATATGTAGGTCAAAAACGATTTTCATTGGAAGGTGGAGAATCTATCATCCCGGCTTTGGATGCTTTGATCGAGCAGGCTGCAGAAAAAGGAGTGGAGCAATTCGTAATGGGAATGGCACACCGTGGTCGTCTGAACGTTCTGGCAAACATCTTCGGAAAATCAACTCAGGATATCTTTAGCGAATTTGACGGTAAAGATTACGATCAGGAATATTTTGACGGGGACGTAAAATACCACTTAGGACTTACTGCCGACAAAAAAACAAGATCAGGAAAAAGCATCAATATCAATTTGGCACCAAACCCTTCGCACTTAGAAACGGTAGGAGCAGTAATTGAAGGAATTACAAGAGCAAAACAAGATAAATATTTCCCTAACGATTTCTCAAAAGTATTACCAATCGCCGTTCACGGAGATGCTGCAATCGCAGGACAGGGGTTGCTTTATGAAATCATTCAGATGGCACAATTAGACGGTTACAAAACCGGAGGGACCATTCATATCGTAATCAACAATCAGGTTGGATTTACAACAAACTATTTAGACGCCCGTTCATCAACCTATTGTACAGACGTTGCAAAAGTGACACTTTCACCGGTATTACACGTAAATGCTGATGATGCTGAAGCTGTTGTACACGCAGTATCTTTTGCATTAGACTACAGAATGCAGTTTGGCCGTGACGTATTTATTGATTTGTTAGGATACAGAAAATACGGTCACAACGAAGGTGACGAGCCACGTTTTACACAGCCGGTTTTATATAAAATCATTGCAAAACATAAAAATCCAAGAGACATTTACGCAGAAAAATTATTGTCTGAAGGTGTAATTGATGCAAGTTATGTAAATGCTTTAGAAAAAGAATACAAAACGGCTCTTGAGGAAAACTTAGAAGCTTCACGTAAAAAAGATTTGACAATCATCACTCCGTTCATGCAAAATGAGTGGAAAGGTTTCCAACAGGTTTCTGATGATGTAATGTTGAAAAAAGTAGATACTACTTTCCCTAAAGAAGGATTGGATTCTATTATCAATACAATTTCTACTTTACCATCTGATAAAAAATTCATTAACAAAATCAATAAAATTGTATCTGACAGAAAGGCTGGATATGATAACAATACTTTAGACTGGGGAACAGCTGAGGCTTTAGCTTACGGTTCGCTTTTAACAGAAGGGTTTGATGTCAGAATTTCTGGTCAGGATGTAGAGCGTGGAACTTTCTCTCACCGTCATGCGGTAGTTAAGGTTGAAGATTCTGAAGAGGAAGTAATCTTATTGAATAATATCGAAAACAAAAAAGGAAACTTTGGCGTATTCAACTCTCTTTTATCAGAATACGGAGTTTTAGGGTTTGATTACGGTTATGCTTTGGCAAACCCAAAAGCCTTAACGATCTGGGAAGCACAATTTGGAGATTTCTCTAACGGAGCCCAAATTATGATTGACCAGTATATTTCTTGTGGAGAAGATAAATGGAACAACCAAAACGGTATTGTTTTATTATTACCTCACGGATACGAAGGTCAGGGAGCAGAGCACTCTTCTGCAAGAATGGAGCGTTATTTACAGCTTTGCGCAAGACACAATATGTATGTTGTCGATTGTACGACTCCAGCGAACTTCTTCCACTTATTGAGAAGACAAATGAAAACAGATTTCCGTAAACCTTTAGTAGTGTTCTCACCAAAAAGTTTATTGCGTGATCCAAGATGTGTGTCTTCAGTTGAAGAATTAGCAACTGGAAGCTTCCAGGAAACTATCGATGATACTACAGTAAACAAAAAAGATGTAAAAACACTGGTTTTCTGTACAGGTAAATTCTACTATGATATTGCTGCAGAAAGAGAAAACAACGGAAGAAAAGATGTTGCAATTGTTCGTATTGAGCAATTATTCCCTTTCCCGGCTGAACAAATCAAAGAAATCATTGCAAAATATCCAAAAGCAGATGATTATGTTTGGGCACAGGAAGAGCCTAAAAACATGGGAGCTTACAGCTTTATGTTAATGAATTTTGATCTTGTAAAATGGAGACTGGCTTCATTGAAAGCTTACGCGGCTCCGGCTGCAGGAAGTTATACACGTGCAAAACGCCGTCATGCAGATGCAATCAGAATGGTATTTGATAAAAATTTATTTAGATAACAAAAAATGTTTCAGGTTTCAAGTTTCAGGTTTCAAAGTTTAACAACCTGAAACCTGAAACTTGAAACCAAAAAAAACTTAAACAAAAACAAGATGATTTTAGAAATGAAAGTCCCATCACCAGGGGAATCAATAAAAGAAGTTGAAATTGCAACTTGGTTAGTAAAAGACGGTGATTATGTAGAAAAAGATCAGGCGATTGCTGAAGTTGATTCAGACAAAGCGACTCTTGAACTGCCTGCTGAAATGAGCGGTACAATTACGCTAAAAGCTGAAGAAGGCGATACAGTAGCAGTAGGGGCTGTAGTTTGTTTAATTGACACAAGCGCTGCAAAACCATCTGGTTCAGCAGCTGCACCAGCGGCAGAGGCTCCTAAGGCTGAAGCTCCAAAAGCAGAAGTAAAAGCTGAGGCTCCAAAAGCAGAGCCAGTTCAGGCTCCGGCAGCTACAAGCTATGCAGCAGGAACTCCATCTCCGGCAGCAAGAAAAATATTAGACGAGAAAAATATTGCTCCAGCATCAGTTTCAGGAACTGGTAAAGGAGGAAGAATCACTAAAGATGATGCTGTAAACGCAGTACCTTCTATGGGAACTCCAACGGGTGGAAGCCGTGGAACTGAGCGTACAAAATTATCAATGTTACGCCGTAAAGTAGCAGAAAGATTAGTTTCGGCTAAGAACGAAACAGCTATGCTGACTACTTTCAACGAAGTAAACATGACGCCAATCAACCAGATTCGTAACGAGTACAAAGATGCTTTCAAAGCGAAACACGGTGGTCTTGGTTTAGGATTCATGTCATTCTTTACAAAAGCAGTTACAAGAGCTTTACAATTATATCCGGATGTGAACTCAATGATGGATGGTGATTACAAAATCGCTTACGATTTTGCTGACATCTCAATCGCAGTTTCAGGACCAAAAGGATTAATGGTTCCTGTAGTTCGTAACGCTGAACTTTTAACTTTCCGCGGAATCGAAGCTGAAATCAAAAGATTAGCTTTAAGAGCACGTGACGGACAAATTACTGTTGATGATATGACAGGTGGAACTTTCACAATCACTAACGGTGGTGTTTTCGGAAGTATGTTATCTACGCCAATCATCAATCCTCCTCAGTCAGGAATCTTAGGAATGCACAACATTATCGAGCGTCCAATCGCTGTAAACGGTAAAGTTGAAATTCACCCAATGATGTATGTGGCTCTTTCTTACGATCACAGAATCATCGATGGACGTGAGTCTGTTGGTTTCTTGGTTGCAGTTAAAGAAGCTTTAGAAAATCCGGTAGAATTATTGATGAACGGTGATGCTAAAAGAGCATTAGAGTTGTAATCAAATAAATTCTTAGAAATAAAAAAATCCGTTTAGAACTTCTAAACGGATTTTTTGTTTATTTGCCTAACTAACCACTCATTTATGTCAACTAAGAAAAAACAGGCAGCAATAGGTTTTATCTTCATCACCATGTTAATAGATATTACGGGATGGGGAATCATTATTCCGGTTATTCCCAAACTGATTAAAGAATTAATACACGGAGATGTGAGTGAAGCCGCAAAATATGGTGGGTGGCTGACATTTGCTTATGCGATGACACAATTTTTGTTTGCGCCTTTGATTGGTAATTTGAGTGATAAATTTGGACGAAGACCAATCATTTTAATTTCGCTTTTTGCCTTTGCTCTGGATTATATTTTATTGGCATTTGCCCCAACAATTACATGGCTGTTTGTAGGAAGAATAATAGCCGGATTAACCGGGGCAAGTATTTCAACGGCTTCTGCTTATATCGCTGATGTAAGTACGCCGGAAAACAGAGCCAAAAATTTCGGAATGATTGGTGTAGCTTTTGGACTGGGATTTATAATAGGTCCTGTTCTTGGAGGTATTCTGGGACATTATGGATCCAGAATTCCGTTTTATGCAGCAGCAGTTTTGTGTCTGATGAATTTTCTTTACGGTTATTTTATTCTACCCGAATCATTATCAAAAGAAAACAGGAGATCAGTTAATTTAAAAAGAGCCAATCCAATAGGTGTTTTTTTGAACTTAAGGAAGTACCCTTCGCTTTATGGATTGCTGATTGCGTTGTTTTTGATTTACATAGCAGCACATGCCGTAGAAAGTAACTGGAGTTATTTTACCATGTATAAATTTAGCTGGGATGAAAAAATGGTGGGAATTTCGCTAGGCGTCGTAGGAGTTTTGGTTAGTCTTGTTCAGGGCGGTTTGATACGATGGACCAGCCGAAAATTAGGAAACAAAAAAAGTATTTATATTGGAATGGCTTTATATACGCTTGCGATGTTTCTGTTTGCTTTTGTTTCAGAAAGCTGGATGATGTTTCTTTTTTTGATTCCGTATTGTTTGGCCGGAATTGCAGGACCAGCATTGCGTTCTATAATTTCAGGAAGTGTTTCGCCAACAGAACAAGGAGAAATACAGGGTACTATTGCAAGTTTAATGAGTGCTGCAACGATTATTGGTCCGCCGGTAATGTCGAGTCTTTTTTATTATTTCACGCATCAGGACGCACCATTTGAGTTTCCGGGAATGCCTTTTATTCTTGGTGGTTTATTGATGATGAGCAGTGGAATTGTTTCTTACCTTTCATTGAAAAAGTATTCGAATAATTAATCAAATTTATAAATGTACAAAATCCCAAATTCCTATTTTTTAAAGGAGTTTGGGATTTATTTATTTTTAGCAAAACTAAATTTTGGAATTTGGAATTTCAGATTTGAAATTTAACCTTTTTATTCTTTTACAATTTTGATGGTTTTAGTTTTTCCTTCAGATTTTACTTTTAGGAAATATACACCTGTTGAGATATTTGATAAATCAATTTCAGAATGAATGTCGTTTATTTTCTTAACTAAAACAGACTTTCCTGAAACGGCTAATATTTCGACTTCATCAATATTACCAGTGTTGCTTAGTGCTAATTTATTTTTTACAGGATTTGGGTAAAATTTAAAATTTGGTAAAACAAAATCCTCATTTGAAAGTGCTCCGTTTGATTTTGCAGTAACAGCGAGACGTTGGGCACTTTCTACACCATTTATAGTTTGAGAGGCATAATAAGTAGTTCCGTCAACCAAAATTGTTGTTAAAGGCAAAGTTGTTTCGGCAGACTTACTCGTTTTTCCACTTAAAGAATTTGGAGAACTGTACCATTTTATATTTTGACCATCAACAACAATGTCTGCTAAGGTTTGACCTGGTGTAAAATCAAAATTTATTGCGTTTTTACCATTTATTAAAGGTGCAGATGGATTAATTATAAAATCAGAAGTAAAAATACATCCTTGTGAATCCTTGATTAGATAGGTATAATCTCCAGGTTCTAAATTTGTAAATGTATTTTGTTCTGAAAACGCATATAATTTAGGTGAAATAGCAAAGGTGTAAGGACCAATACCCCCAGTTCCTGACAATTGTATTGAATTTACATTTTCTACAAGTGCATTTCCTAATAATTTTGTAGGCTCTAATAAATCTACAAAGGCAATTTCCTTACATCCAGTTACATCAGTAGCTTCTACGATGTAACGACCAGCAGCTAAGTTATGAAAAATGTTTCCATAAAATGGATTTGTGGAAAGTTCTCCGGTAGTATAGTTTCTCAGGATGTAAGTGTAAGGAGCATTTCCACCACTTGTGATTGGTAAATGTATCTGGCCGTTAGACTGGCCATTGCAAGTAGGAGCTACCGTTAATGGAATAATTTTTATAGGTGTATATGAAGTTACAGTAACAGATAATGAAGTTTCACAGCCTAAAGCATCTTTTGTGCTTATTTCGTATACCCCTGCAACCAAATCAGTAAATACATTGCTAGCAGAATAGGATCCTCCATCAATTGAATGAATATAAGGACCTTTGCCACCAGTAGCCTGAATCGTTATTTTTCCTTTTTCATTTTGACAAGATATTGGTTCAATGATTACTGTTGATGTTACAGAAGAGTATAATATCAAATTAAAATAATTAGTAGTAACTACTCCGTTATTATCAATTCGGGCATAAATAGTTTTAGAGGCTACATTGCTGATATAATTGGCTGGGTTTGCAATGACATTTGTATTATTTGTAGCATCTGCAAGACTTAAATGATAGCTTACTGTAGTTTCAGCAGGATTCAAATTGCCAATCAAAAGTGTTTTTTGAGAGGTTAAATTAAACGAATTATCTCCTGCACAATGTTCAATATTACTAATCTGGGCATGAAATAAATTTGTAAATAAAAAAAGTAAACCAAGTAGAGTTTTTTTCATACGTATACATTTGTTAAAAATAGGCTTGGCAAATATAGCTAAAAAACTTACTTTTTTACTTCAGGTATAAATAATGATTAAAATAATCAATAATTGCTTTTCCTTCCAGCAAAACATCTGCACCAATTATGCCATGAACGGGTTTTGCCCTGTATTGTCTTAAAGCTTCATTAACGTGCGAAAGATCAAAAATAACCAGACTAAAATCAGTATTTTTCCAGGAACCCAGCTGAAGTAAATTTTGTTTGGAGATCTGCGTTCTCATTCCTGTTCCGCCTGCACCCGCCGCTTTGGTTTTAGATTTTTTGGTAAGTAGTTCAAAGTGTTCGACGCTTTCAAAACCTACACAGGAGTTTGATGCACCAGTATCTAAAATGAAATTCCCCGAAACACCATTGATTTTTACTTTAATAGCTAAATGCTGGGTTTTGGTAACCTTGAATTTTATTTTTTTGTATTTCTCTTTTTTGAGAACCTCGTGAAGATTTTCCATTTTCGATAGTGATTGAAAACCAAAAATAAACCAATTATAATCAATAAACTAATGATGTAATAGATATAGTTGGCTGAATTTGTTTCTGTAGAAATCGAACCGTAATATACAAATGAACTCCAGTAATAAGGAGATTTTTTAGCGTTTGGAATCGATTTATCATTTAGATATTTCAGTTTTGCATTTGTATTAGCTTCAAAATAAGGATCATCGTTTTTTACATTCTTATAAAAATCAGTCATAAAAACGGATGTGGTGTAATCGTTTACTTTCCATAAAGAAAATAACAGATTCTGTGCCCCTGCAAACTGAAAGCCTCTAGCCACACTCATGGCACCTTCGGCTTTGTAGAGTTTTCCGATTCCGGTTTCACAGGCACTCAAAACCACTAAATCCGGATTTATATTAAGATTATATAACTCAGAGTATAAAATTTCCTGATCATAAAATTTAATGCTTGCCGGAGTTTCAACATCACCGGCAGCAGCATGTGTGCTTAAATGAAGAATTGAATAATGGGTTATATTTCTTTTAAAGTTATCGAAACAGGCATCGGCATTTTCTAAATATCTCCCTTTAAAATTACTCCGAATAGATTCTAATTCTTTCTTTGAATAACGCAATTCAAAAGCTGTGTTTTTAAAAACAGGAAATATGCCCAAAACGGTTTTATCAGATTTTGAAATCGGTTTTGAATTCAGATACATATTTGCCGAATTATTATATGCAATCCTAAAATCATTTAGCAAATAATTCATTTTGGCAAAATTTGTTGTATTAGATTCCTTTGTAATCAAGGCTTCAAAAGGCAGAAAATTCAAGATGCCATCAGGAACAATAATCAGGTTTTTATAAGTTGCGTTTGAAGGCAGTTTTAGTAAATCATAAACTCTTTTTCCATAATAACTATACCCAACCATATCATTTGTAATCGCATCAGCAGTACTAAAATAGTCTATAAATTTCAAAATTTTCGGAATTGCAGCGTCTGTAACATCAAAATGATTTAAAGTGATTCTGTTATTTTGTAAAGTGAAATAATACAGGTATTCAGCCCCCATAAAATAATAAACCATCACTGCTTTATCTTTTTCTAATTTTGAAAACAGCCCTTTTAAATCGAAATTTTCAGGAATCGAATTTGGATTTTCAGATTGAATTTTCTTCAATGAAAGCATCAGTTCATTTTGCTTTTTTATTGCCAGATTGATATTTGAAATGTTAGCCCGATTTCCCTTTTGCTGTTCTTTTAAAATCGAATTATTAGCGTTTTGAAGTTGTTGCCAAAGTTCTTTTTCTGTTGCGGAAGCGTTTTTAATATTCGAAACATAACGTTGTAAAATTCCTGATTTCGTGCTTTCTGCCAATTGAAAGGCTTCCTCTAAATGTTGAATTTTGTTTTCTTTTTTAAATAATTGATCATATATCAAAAGACATTTTTCTGTACGATTTCTGGCGCGAATTTGTGAAATGATTTTAGAGTTTTCATATACTAACTCATTAATCAATAAGTCTTCAATATGAAAAGAAAGTTTATAAGCCTGAATTGCTTTTTCAAATTGCTTTTGATTTGTAAAGATTGCGGCCTGTAAGTCCAAAATATCCATTAAAATTGTTTCGGCATACAATTCATTTTCGTTTGGCAGTATATTTTTTGCAGCATAATTCGGAATTAAAATTTTAAAAGCAGCTGTTATTTGTTTGCTGCTTTCTGCATATTTTTTTTCATCAAAAAGTAGTAATGCCTTTTCATAATAAAGTTTTGCAATTTTTCGGGGTTGTTGATTCGGAGTTTCCAGAAAGAGTGTAGTTGCCTTTTCTAAATAAGACTCGGCAATTTTAAACCGGTGTGTTTCCCGACTGACTGCTGCAAGATTTCGATAGGAATTAGATAAATTCTCTGAATGAGCTTTTTCATTTTCCAAATACTTAACAGCCAATTTAAATGCGTTTTCTGTCTTTTTATATAACTCTTGTGGCATTAGATTTCTTTTGGAATCTAATAAATAATTATTCCCGAGGTTATTCAGCAAAATACCTTTTTGAGGATTTGATAATTGTTCCGTTTTCAAAGTATTTTCCAGTAATGCAATGGCAAAAGAAATCTTACCTGAATTTTGATACACATTCGATAAATTAAGAATCGCTGCAAATTTTTGCTTTTGAGTTTCAGGATATTTTTTAGAAGTATTTACTATAAAATAATATTGTTTTATAGTATTTTCGGCACTATCGTAATCGCCTAAAACAGTATATAAATTACCTAAAGGTTTTAAACAATATTCGATGATATCGTAATCTTTGAGTTTGTATTTCTGATAGATTTGCCAGGCTTTTTCATAACTCGAAACTGCGTTGTGTGTTTGTCCAAACTGGTTTTGATAATACGCTTTGTTGCAGTTTAAAACCACTATCGATAATAATTCGTCTTTGGTTTTAGGTTTTGGATTTTTCCAGAAATTGTTTTCGATATTGTTTAAGTTTTGTAACGCTTTCGCGGAAGGATGAGCGACAAAAATATCAATGGTGTTGTAAATTTTGTCTTCGGTGTTTTGTCCAAAAACAGTTAGAGTCAGGAAGAAGAAAATTAAACCATATAAGCGATATAAGTTCATATAATGTGTTGCGTATATTTTTATACAAAGAATGATGTCAACCTGAGCGGAGTCGAAGGCTTTTTAGATGGAAATGGCTTCGACTCCGCTCAGCCTGACACATGTTTTAATTTCATGTAAGGGGAGCAAATAAGTTTTATATGTCTGTCTATATGAACTTATATCACTTATATGGTAAAACAAATTAAAACCTCCAAATCCCATACACCTGAAAATAATTAAAATCCTGTTCAAAGTTAATTACATAACGTGCGCCCAGACTCGGTCCGATTCTGGCGAAACCTGCTGTAAAATCAAACAAAATACCGGTTTTGAAATCAGTAAATGAGTTCTTTACGGTATTGTTTGAAGTTGTCGTTTTAATTAAAATGCTTTCTTTTTCATTTTCAAAAGTTTCTATTTTTATATCCTGACTCTGCTCTGATGCCACATTGATATTGGCCTGAATTCCGGCTCCGACACCTATATAATTATTAATGTTGTACCGAATCAAAACAGGTACTTCCCAATTAACGCTTTTGTTTTCGGTCGTAGTTGTTGTGCGTTCCAATTGCCTTGTTCCGTTTGCGTTTGTAAAAGCTTCTGTTACAACATTTGTAGCGCTATTGTATTTGTTTAAAGCATTTATCCATTCTGCCTGCCAGTAAAAACGATAGGCTTTAAAGGGCGAAATAGTAGCACCTACAAAATAACTCGTCGATTTTTCGAGGTCCGGATAAAAATTATACCCCGCTTTTGCCCCGATAGAAATTCCGGGTAAGAATCGGGTAGTGGCGTAGTTAGTTATGATAGGTTCGTTTTTATCAAAAATAATGGATGTCCGGCTTTTGGTATTTACTTTATGAAAGTCTTCACCAAATTTCATCGAATAACGGACAAAACCTTTGGTACTGTCTTTTTCCTGAACATTTTTTTGTTCAGTTCCCGGAAGGTAAATGTTCTTAAACGTAAAAATAATTTGTTTTTTTGTGATGATAGTGTCCAGGCAGCTAACCGTTGGTTCTTCGCCTTTTGGGCAAATCGGGCATTCGGGATACATACTTTCGATCTGGAATGTTTTTTTGTCGAACATATCCGGAATATCGGTTTCTAAGCGAATTTTTCTGGCAGGACCTTCACCGTTGTTTTGAAAACGGGTTTTGAATTTCACTCTTTTAAAACGAACCAGTCTGTAATTCATAAAACTGCCATTTGAACCCATTTTATTTGGGTCGTGAGAAGTTACGATTTCCATTTCGAGGTTTTTTATTTTATGGTTTTTAAAACTGCGGTTGGGTACAAAAATCCCGCGCATGGTAACTGTTGCACTGGTATCTTTGATCATTTCCGGAGTGGTTTTGAAAGTGTAGAAAACATTTCGGGTTTCGTTTGGATTGGCATCATCAAATTCCAGAATAGAAACATTATGATAGGTTTTATTGGCATCTAATAAAGATGCGTCAAGATCTTCTTCGGTAGTGGTTTTTTTATATTTTTTGAGTTTAAAAGTATTTTCGGCAGAAGCCAGATACGATTTTGTATCGTCGAGATCATCTATAGCGGCAACGGTTTTTTCTTTTACTTCACGTTCGCCGGCATAGGTCCTGAAATCGGACAATTCGAAATTGTTGTTTTTGAATTGCTTTTCGTTGTAAAAAAGATAGAGCTTGCCATTGGCAACATAATTTTCCAGATTTTGATAACTGACTACGACTACCATTTCCTGTTCCGGAATCGGGTCACAATTTTTTAGGATGGCAAATCCGTTTTGGTCTGCGATAGAGGCTATGTCTTTGTAATTGTTATCGGTAATATCGTTAACGGCTACCTTTTTTGGACGTGTTGCGGGAGGTTTTCCGTTGTCGTAATTGTTGGTAACAGCCAATCGGGCGGTATAATTCCCTTTGTTTTTATAGGTATGTTTTGGTTCTGCTTCTTTAGTGTAATGTCCGTCGCCAAGTTCCCATAAATAAGAATAGCTTGGTTTTGGGGCACCAGCAATCGGAATTAACGGCGGGGTTTCGGGTTTAAAAGTTACCGAATTGCCTTTCTGGGTGTAGCTGATGTTTGCTCTTCGGGTGATGGTGTCTTTTACTTTGATTTGCGCGAACACCATTACTGATGAAAGAAAGATGAAACAGCATAAAAGTTTTTTCATGGTCGAGGAGGTTTTTTAGCCCTGATGGGAGCGGCATCCTTTTGTGCCGGGGTTCGGCATAAAAGATACAGCGTACAGCAGGATTAGCTTCTGAAAATCATCAGAAATTAGTTTAAAACAGCATTAAATGTAAAAAAAAGTGATGAGCAAATCACCACTTTTTTCTAAAAAAAGTATTTGAAAGTTACTGAATTGCATTGATTGCAGCCACCAGTTGCGCTTCTGAACCGACAGTTGTTTCGGCAAGTGTAAAGGTGTAGGTTTGGTCTGCTGCGATAGTTACACCTTTGATTGCATAGCGCCATTGTCCGTTATCTTCTGTTGCAAAAATGATGTGACAGGCTAAACCAACCGGAATCTGACCGTAGTGTTCGCTAAATAATCCTGCTGCTGTATAAGTGTCTAATTTTGCCAAAGCATTTGTTCCTTCACCGTCATAAGACAGGTAAATTGCGCAATTGTTGTTGTCATAACCTTCGGGAGCATCTACCAAAATAGTGGTTTTAGGTCTTGGATCGCTGTAGAATTTATCAACATTTGTCCATCCGAAGTTTCCAAAAGTTACATAATAGTTGTTTCCTTCTCCCTGTACACCACCTTTTCCGTTAGCGCCGTCAGCACCGGCTTTGGCTTCTCTCCATACAAGTTCTTCTGCTTCATCAATTACACCGGTCCACAATGTCATAGCGTTGTCTAGTCCGCCAGTTAGAGTTGTTGGAACAATCATACTCATTGAGCAGGAAGTCTGAAGTTCAACACCGCCTTGCGTCGCTTTGATAAAGAATTCCCCGCCGGAGATTAAAAGGTTTTTCTTTCCGTCAGCTGTTAAGCCCATGGTTGGTTTGTTGGTAACCAACATGCTTCCTTTGTCAAAAAGTTCAACATATTCAATATCAATTGTTCCGGTTACGGCATTTCCGTTTTTGGTAAGACAGTTTCCGTTGATGTTTAGTTTAACTCCTTTTGCAGAAGTTATGGTGATGGTTCCGGCTCCGGCTGTTGCTGTAAAATGTTGTGTTTTTCCTGCCAAAGCATCTTCTCTTACTGCTGCAAATTCAGAAGCAGATGGGGGTGTAATTTTATCTTCTGCTCCGTCGCTGTCGTCACAGCTTGCAAATGTGGCCAATGCTAAAAATAATAATCCGATTTTTTTAAAATTTGTGTTCATGATTTCTAAATTTTTATAAATCTGTCCTGAAAGTTTCAGGTTGGTTTCAGATTCGGTTTGTTAATGATCGTTTTTATGCTCTTATATCAATTCGGGTTTGATATTGTTACCCTTGTTTTCAAAATTTATTTTTTTAATGTGTTTTCTATGACTATATCAACCGGCTTTTAAAATTGTTACCCCTGCTTTTTATTTTTTTGAAAAATTTATTTGGAAAGGCATTTTTCTTCAAAAACATTTCCGTCTTCATCGACTGCAACCAGTATTTCTTTTTTCTTTGAAAGACGAATAATTAAATACAGCCAGACAATAGACCAGAGTCCCAGAGTTGCAAAAACCAAAGTCAGTTGTAATGAAGAATCGATTTGTTTTCTTTCTTTAGATAAAACCACATAAGGGAGTTTGTCGTTTTTTTCGATTACGATAAATCCGTTGCGAATTTTGTCTGACAGTATTTGCTGAAATCTGGCAGAATTTTTATCGGTTGTCAATTGATAACTTTTCATTTCTCTGTGATTTTAATTTAAAAAAAGCCATTTGTAGTACTATATCAATTTGTTTTTAGAATTGTTACCCCTTTGACTTAATTTTTTTTTCAGTTTCTTTTTTTAACTTTAGCTGATAATTCTCAACGATGGAAAAAAAGACAATTCATCCCGATCAAATGTATATTGACGGAATTGCCGCAAATGACTCGGCAATAATCCGTTCTATCTATAAAAATTTTGTTCCCAAAGTGGTTTTCTATATCATGAATAATTCCGGCGATAAGGATCAGGCGCAGGATGTGGTTCAGGAAATCATGATTCTGCTTTTTAATCAGGCCAAAGCGAATACACTGCAAATGACCTGTCCGTTTGATGCCTACTTCTTCTTACTGTGTAAAAGGAAATGGCTAAACGAGCTGAAAAAAACTTCAAATAAAGGGGTAACAATTAATGAAGATATTGCATCTATTAATGAATCTGCTCTCGATTTGGTTGAACAAACCGAACAATTTGATGAGAAACAGCAGCTTTTTGACACGATGTTCCAAAAATTAGGAGATAAATGTCAGGAACTGCTTAAACTGAGTTTTGCCATTAAATCAATGGAAGAAGTTGCCGAGAAGCTAAACGTAACTTACGGCTACGTACGTAAAAAGAAATCGTTGTGCGTGGGACAATTGACACAGTGGATTCAGGAAGCAAAGAATTTTAAATCGCTAAAAAAATAATGAGTCATGAACGAAGAACGTTACATATTATTTGATCAATATCTTCAGGGAGAAATGACTGTGGAGGAAAAAAATAGTTTTGAAAAGCAGCTTTCAGAAAATGAAGAATTTGCCGCTGAATTCAGGACTTTTAAAGAAGTTTTGAGTCAATTGGATAATAAATTCGGACACGAGGATGAAAGAGATTCGTTTAGAGAAAATCTATCCGATATTTCAGATCAGCATTTCAATAAAGACAAGCCAAAAGTAGTATTGATGCGTCCGTGGTATCTTGCAGCAGCGGCATCTGTGGCTATTTTGTTCGGATTGTTCTTTTTTGACTACAATCAAAATCCGTCTTTTAGTGATTATAATCACCCGGGTCAGGCTCATTTTACCGAGAGAAGTAATGCGAATGAAAATTTGATGCAGGCCGAAAAAACGTTTAATGACAGAAAATTCAAAGAAGCGGTTCCTTTTTTTGAAGCAGTTTTGAAAGAAAATAAAACTTCGGAAATTCAATATTATTATGGGGTTTCTTTATTGCAAATTAGTCAGTATAAAAAAGCAGAAGCTGTTTTTAATGAATTGAAATCGGGAAGTTCTGTTTACAAAGACAAAGCACTATGGAATCTGGCTTTAATAAAATTAAAACTAAAAGATTATAAAGCCAGTAAAGAAATCTTGCAGACAATTTCGGAAGATTATGAAGACTATGATGAAGTTCAGGAGCTTTTAGATGCTTTGGATTAGATATTCACTGAGGTACACGGAGAATTTACACAGAGATTCGCAAAGTTTTTAAATGCTTTGCGAATTTTTTTGTTTCTAAAATGGTTACATAAAAATGAATTTAGATTTTTTAGTTCTATATTCGATTTTGGTTTTATAAATTTAACCAGAAACTATCTATAACCTTAACCGTCATTAAATGCAGAAAATTACTTTAACTCTTCTTGTTCTATTTTCACAAATTTCCTTTGGCTATACCAAAATTACGGAAACCGAAAAGTTGGTATCAACCTGTAAAGTCTGGGGATTTTTAAAATATTATCACCCGAAAGTTGCCGGGGGAGAATTGAATTGGGACAATCAGCTTTTGGAAAAACTGCCTAAAATTGAAAGAGCACAAACCAAAGAAGAGTTTTCCCTGATCTTAGAAAACTGGATTGATGAACTTGGATCGGTAAAAGAAATTGCTCCGATTGCTATAACGAAAGAAATTGAGTTTTTTGATAAGAATTTCGATTTAAGCTGGTTTAATAATAAGCTGTTTTCAAAAAAACTTTCGAAGAAACTGAAATTTATTGAAGAGAACAGGTTTCAGGGCAATGAAGAATTCGGACCCGATTTCGATGCTTTAAAAAAAATAAAAAATTACTACAACCTGGACTATAATAATAAAGGTTCCAGAATCTTAATGTTGTTTGCGTACTGGAATGTAATTGAATATTATTTTCCTTATAAATATGTCATGGATCAAAAATGGGATCAGAGTTTAAAACAAATATTGCCGCTTGTTACAGAAGCTGAAAGTGATTACAATTTTTATGTGGTAATGCGAAAATTGTCTGCGAAACTTAATGACAGCCACGTTGAACTTATGATATATCCATTTATTTCAGCACCAAAAACAATTGCATATTTTCCGGCAACGGGTAAAATAATTGATGAAAAATTAGTTGTTACAGAGATTTTGGGAGATAGTTTAGCTGAGGCAGATCATATTAAACCAGGAGATGTCATTACTAAGATAAACGACAAAACAGTAAAACAATTGATTTCAGAAAATCGAGATCTAATAAGTGCTTCAAACGAGTCTGCCTATTTAGACAAGGTTGTAAAACGAATTTTAGTAAGCAATTCTGAAAATGTTACTGTAGAGTTTCTAAAAAATGGAAAGTACCAGACAAAATCAATGATTTGGTATGATTATCATGATTCTCACAGAAATGAATTTAAAAAGGGTGCAATTAAAAAAAAGGAAAAATTTAAGCTTTTAGAAAATAACATTGGTTATGTAGATATGGAAATTATAAAAGTGAAACATATTCCGGATATGATTGAAGCCTTAAAATCTACAAAAGCAATAGTTTTTGATTTGAGAAATTACCCAAATGAAACTTACGCAGAGATTGCAAATTTTTTAAATTCTAAGGAAAAGAAATTTGCAATTTACACCTACCCTTATCCTAATTATCCTGGAAGATATACATGGGAAGAGGGGACAAATTGTGGAACTGAAAATAAAAATAATTACAAGGGTAAGGTTATTGTTCTGCTTAATGAAGAGTCAATGAGTCAGGCAGAATGGACGGCTATGTGTTTTCAAACTGCAGACAACACCACAATTATTGGTAGTCAGACTGCAGGAACAGATGGAAATGCAATGGAACTTGATTTTAAAGGATTTCATACCAGATACACCGGTATTGGCGTTTATTATCCGGATAGAAGAGAAACCCAAAGAATTGGAATTGTTCCTGATATTGAAGTCAAACCAACCATTAAAGGAATTCAGGAAGGCAGAGATGAGGTTTTAGAAAGAGCTTTGGTTTTTATTGAAACCGGGAAATAAGTTTTATTGTCAGAAATGACAAGAATGATAAAAAAATCTGCTTCATCCGCGTTTTCACGAAAGTGAATCCGTTTTATCAGCGTTCAAAAAGCAAATTGCTATTCTTTTAATATTGTCGTAATTTTGACAACTTTAAAAAAACAAACAATTGAATTCAACTACAATAATCACCGATACCCACACGCATTTATATTCTGAAGAGTTTGATCAGGATCGTGATGAAATGATGCAAAGAGCTATAAATGCCGGAGTAACCCGTTTTTTTATTCCGGCTATTGACGCTGCAGCTACACAGTCGATGTACGATTTGGAGCAAAATTATCCGGATTATGTGTTTCTGATGATGGGTTTGCATCCCACTTACGTGAAAGATAATTACCTGGAGGAGTTGCAGCATGTGGAAACAGAACTTTCAAAAAGAAAATTTTACGCCGTTGGTGAAATCGGAATCGATTTGTATTGGGATAAAACGCATTTGAAAGAGCAGCAAATCGCTTTTAAAAGACAAATTCAGCTGGCAAAGCAATACAAATTGCCTATCGTAATTCATTGCCGTGAAGCTTTTGATGAAATTTTTGAAATTCTGGAAGAAGAAAAATCAGCCGATTTGTTTGGAATTTTTCATTGTTTTACCGGAACCTACGAGCAGGCGCTTCAGGCAATTTCGTATAATATGAAGCTGGGAATAGGAGGCGTAGTGACTTTTAAAAACGGAAAAATCGACCAATTCTTACATCAAATTGATTTAAAACATATTGTTTTAGAAACCGATTCACCTTACCTCGCGCCAATTCCATACAGGGGTAAACGCAACGAAAGCAGTTATTTAACGAATGTAATTGCAAAACTGGCCAAAATTTACGAACTTTCAGATACAGAAATTGCAGAATTAACAACGCAAAACTCTAAAGACGTTTTTGGGATTTAATACCCCGATTACAATACTTTAATTTTTTTTTTGTTCTTTTGCCCACCTAAATTGATACTTATAATGCAGAAATTTGACGCTATTAGACCATTTTATGATTCTGAAGTAAATGAAGCGCTTCATGGAGTTGCCAATCATCCGATGATGAAAACCATGATGAATTTTACTTTTCCGGAATTAGATGATGAAGTCTGGAAAGAACAATTAAAGAAAACACACTCAATACGTGATTTTCAATGCAATTTTATTTATCAGACGATTCAAAAGGTACTCGATAAAAGTTCAGAAGGACTCACGACTTCGGGTTTTGATAAGTTAGAAAAAAATACACCTTATTTATTTATATCCAATCACCGCGATATTTTGCTGGATACGACTTTACTAAATGTTTGTCTTTTCGAACATAGTTTGGTTATGACGGCATCCGCAATCGGTGATAATCTGGTTAAAAAAGCATTTTTGAGCACTCTGGCAAAACTAAACAGAAACTTTTTGGTATTAAGAGGTTTAACGCCAAGAGAAATGCTGCAAAGTTCAAAATTGCTGGCAGAATACATGGGGCAGTTACTGCTTCGCGAAAACCGTTCGGTTTGGATCGCACAGCGAGAAGGTCGTACCAAAGACGGAAACGATGAAACCAATCCGGGAGTTTTAAAAATGATCGCCATGGGTTCTGATGAAGCGAATCCGATGGATTATTTCAAAAAATTAAAGATTGTTCCGGTTGCTATTTCCTACGAATACGATCCTACTGATGTGCTGAAAATGCCACAATTAATGGCTGAAGCCAACAATGAGGTTTACGTAAAAGATAAAAATGAGGATTTCATGACCATTTTAAGCGGTATCATGGGAACCAAAAAAAGAATTCATATTTCGGTAGGAGATGTTTTAGATACTGAAATTGATCAGATTGTGGCTGAAAACGATAATTCGAACAAGCAGATCCAGGCTTTGGCACAAGTAATAGATGATTCTATTTTACAGAATTACCAATTATGGCCAACTAATTTTATTGCCTATGATATTTTAAACGGGACCAATCAGTACGCTCATTTGTACAAAGAAAGCGAGAAACAGCTTTTTGAGCGTCGTTTAGAAAAAAGAATAGGAACCGATAATGGTGTGGCAAGACAAGGATTTTTAGCCATGTATGCCAATCCTGTGGTGAATAAATTAAAATACCAGAATGCCTTCTAAATCCAAATTACTCTTAATTTATACCGGTGGAACCATCGGAATGAGCAAAGATTTTGAAACCGGAGCACTTAAAGCTTTTGATTTTGGAAAATTGCTAAAAAATATCCCCGAAATCAAACAACTGGATTGCGAAACCGAAACCGTTTCTTTTGAAAATCCAATTGATTCTTCGAATATGAATCCTCAAATGTGGGCTAGAATTGCCACCATTATTGAGGAAAACTACAATAAGTTTGACGGCTTTGTAGTGCTTCACGGATCAGATACCATGTCGTATTCGGCTTCGGCATTGAGTTTTATGCTCGAAAATTTAGCCAAACCTGTTGTATTTACGGGCTCGCAATTGCCAATTGGAGATTTGCGTACTGATGCCAAAGAAAACCTGATTACAGCCATTCAGATTGCTTCGCTTCAGGAAAACGGAAAACCGGTAATTACTGAAGTCTGTCTGTATTTCGAATACAAATTATACCGCGGAAACCGAACTTCAAAAGTCAACGCCGAACATTTCAGGGCTTTTACAGCGCCTAATTATCCTGAACTGGTAGAATCGGGCGTACATCTCAAATTAAACCGGCATTTATTTCTTCCGGTAAAAACAGATGCAAAACTGATTGTACATAAAAATCTGAACAATCAGGTAGCGATCATTAAAATGTTTCCCGGAATGAGCGAAACCGTTCTGGCTTCGATTCTGGCTACTAAAGATTTAAAAGGAATTGTTCTGGAAACCTACGGTGCCGGAAATGCTCCAACAGAAGACTGGTTTTTAAACTTAATCAAAAAAGCAATTCAGGACGGTTTGCATATCGTGAATGTTACACAATGTTCCGGCGGGAGCGTAAATATGGGGCAATATGAAACCAGTACGGCTTTGAAATCCTTGGGCGTGATTTCCGGTAAAGATATTACGACAGAAGCAGCTATCACTAAACTAATGTATTTGTTGGGACATACGGTTGAGATTCCGCAAAATGAATTTAAAACTATTTTTGAGATGTCTTTGCGTGGTGAGATTTCGTAAAATTAAATTCCAATTTTTGCAGGATGTATAAGGTTTAGAATTTCTTTTTTTGATGAATTTCAAGCGTAGTTGTCATTTCGACCAGAGGGAGAAATCACACTCGGGATTCGACAAAGATTGGAGGCATAACTTTATGGAGTTTCTAGTGTGATTTCTCGTTCCTCGAAATGACAAGTTTGTGATAATTGGAATTTGAACCCGAGCGATAGCGAAAAGGCGAAGCAATTTAAAATATCGAAATTAATTTTTAGGATTTCTATAAGTAACCGCACAAGTCTTTACTTCTTCAACTGTTTTTTGTTTTTTGTAATACAGATAAATAATTACAGAAATGATGCATATTATTCCCTGAATCGCAACAGTATTTCGGGTTCCGATGATGTGGGAAACATAGCCAATAATCAAACTTCCCACAGGAATCATTCCCTGATACGCCATCATATAGTAGCTAATACTTCTGGAACGCATATTTACCGTACTTTGTGTCTGAATGTAAATGTTGATTGAGGAAGTTTGCCCCATCATACCAACACCGCTCAAGGTCATACAAAACAGCGCAACCATTAAATTGCTCGAATACGACAAGACAAGAATGCTGCAGCCTAACAAAAAAGTCGCAGAAATCATTATTTTATTGATTTTAGCAGCTGTTTTCAGATTTGCAAGATAAATAGCAGAAAGGATTGAGCCAATACCTGCGGCACTTTCGAACCAGCTGAATGTCTGAGCATTTCCGCTGAAAATATCTTTTGCAAAAACTGGCATCAGGGTATTAAAAGAGATTACAAACAAACTGCTGCACATGAGCATCAGCAACATTCTGGCCATTTCGGTTTCTTTTTTTACATATTCCAAACCTTCTATAAAATCTTCGAGCATATTAAGTTTATTAGTCGCTTTGATATGTGGCTCAATTTTCATTAATAACAAAGAAACCAGAACCGGAATGTAACTCAGGAAGTTTCCAATAAAACAAATATCTTCTCCATATTGATGCAAAATGATACCGGCAAGCGCAGGACCTGCTATTCGGGCAAAATTTGTAAGGGTAGAATTTAATGCAACTGCATTGGGCAGATCCTCTTTGCTGTCTACAATATCGACCATCATAGTCTGCCTGCAGGTCATATCAAAGGAGTTGATAATTCCTTGTATCAGGCTTAAAGCCAAAATATAATTGATGTTGTATATTTTTAAATAAATCAGCAAGGCTAATGCACCGGCCTGTAGCATGGCTAGCGATTGCAATAAGATCATACTTTTATGACGGTCGTATCTTCCAATAATGCTTCCGGCGAGAGGAGCCAGAAATAAGGAAGGAATCATACTCAAAAAAGTAGCCAGTCCTAATAAAAACACTGATCCTGTAATGCTGTAAACCATCCAACTTACCGCAGTTTTTTGAAGCCAGGTTCCGATAACAGAAACAGATTGCCCGTAAAAAAATAATTTGAAGTTTCTTGATTTTAACGCTTTAAACATAACTCTGAATATTTGTTACAAAGTTCGGGATTATGATTACATTAGAAAAATTAATAATTTTACTTAAAATAAGTAGTGAAACTTATCAACATGGAAATCTATCAATTGCAATATTTTATCAAAACTGCTGAAGTTTTGCATTTTACAAAAGCGGCCGAATTGTGTTTTGTAACCCAATCCGGATTGTCACAACAAATAAAAAAACTGGAAGAAGAACTCGGAATGCCTTTGTTTGTGAGGATTGGAAAAAAGGTACAATTGACTGAGGCTGGGGCGGTATTTTTAATTCATGCCAGACAAATCATCGAAAATGTAGAAAACGGCAAACAGGCCATTGAAGATTTAAATGAAATGATTGGTGGGGAATTGCGAATTGGCGTAACCTATATATTTGGGCTTTTGGTGTTGCCGGTTGTCAATTCGTTTGCCAAAACCTATCCGAATTTAAAAATTGTAGTAGAATATGGTACCACAGAGCCTTTGGAACAAAAATTATTAAACAATGAATTAGATTTGGTTTTGGTAATTTCTTCGAATGAAATTAAGCTTCCTTTTCAAAAAATTCCATTATTTACTTCCAAATTGATTATGGCGGTTTCAACTAAGCATCCGCTGGCGGTTTTAGATAAAATTGCATTTAAAAAAATAGAGGACATTCCGCTTATTTTGCCTGTCAGAGGATTTAATTCAAGGGAATTTTTAGACGAATTATTTTTAAAAAACAACATGAAACCAAAAGTTTCCATTGAGCTAAATGCGGTTCACGCTCTATTGCGCTTAGTTGCAGACAGTGATTGGGCGACAATAGTAACAGAAAAGGCGATGAAAGACTGGGACAGTTTAAAAACCATTCAGATTACGGGTGTACAAACACAGCGCGAGTCGTTTATATTGACCATTGATGGTGCTTATCAAAAGAAAGCCGTGAAGTTATTTATCGAAGAATTCAGAAAAAGTATTTAAAAAGCATAAATTGTTTTTCTAACTCGTTTTTTTTCATGTTATTTGCAAACCAAAATAGAAAGGTGTCCGAGTGGTTGAAGGAGCTAGCCTGGAAAGCTAGTATATGGGTAACTGTATCGAGGGTTCGAATCCCTTCCTTTCTGCGAAATAAAACTCCGTAATTTCAATATTAGAGATTACGGAGTTTTTTAGTTCTTGAAGAAACTAAAACCTCTAATTCAGCCCCGATAGAAATGATATCCTTTTGTGGCGGGGTTCGCCACAAAAGATAAAATGGATAGCGGGACCAAGGGTGTTTTGAAAACCAAATTTCTGCTGCCTGAAAATTCAAAAAACTCAATTACATAGCCGTGGTTCGTGAATCGATAAATGATTTCCAGAAATATATTTTTACATTATTTTATTAGAAAAAATAGTATATATTTGGCGCCTGAGTTATATAAATAATTGAATGGATTTACCTCCTTATTCGCCGGGACTGCATAAACTGGTTACTTTACATGTCGATAAAACAGAGAGACTTACAGCCAGTAATGATTTTGTTATGGTAACAAATTCTATTTTAGAGAAGTACGGTTTAGAGAAGGTTGGAGTAGTGGTGCATGATTTTGAAAACAGCAGTTTTACGATTTCGTTCTGCCTCAAGGAATCGCATATTTGTATACACACCTGGCCAGAATACAATCAGCTTACTTTGGATGTTTATTTGTGTAATTATCTTCAGGATAACTCGCATAAGGTGCGCAGTGTAGTGGCAGATTATATCTCCTATTTTGAAGCGAAAATTATTAAGGATTTTGAAATTAACCGATAGATCATGAAAATTCCTTGTTACGATTGTAATACAGAAACCGAATTAGAGGTTGGTTTTGAAGTACTCAATTTTGTCTGTCCAAATTGCCGAAGCTTATATGTAGCTGACGATGAAGGTAAATTTCGCAGAAAGTCACAATATAAAGCGGAATCAGAGGTTATTCCGCTGGCTATTGGCGATACTGGTTTTTTAAAAGGAAGCCAATATAAAGTGACTGGTATTTTGAGAAAAAAAGTGCATCCTGATTATAGATGGACAGAGTTTATTCTGCAAAATGAAGCCAAAGAGTTTCTTTATTTGTCGCTTTCAAACGGGCATTGGATGATGCTTACCGAAATGGAAAAGATTGATGATTTAAAAAAACGCACCAAAGTTCTGAATTATGATGGTAAGGATTATGATTTATTTGAACACTCAGATGCAGAAATAGTGAATGCACAGGGATTTTTTGATTTTGAGATTCCGGTTAACAGATTGACACATCTTGCTGAATTTATAAATCCGCCATACATCGTTTCGGTAGAAAAAATGAACAATGTGCAAACGGCTTTTCATGGAGAATATATCAGAAAAAGCGAAATAAAGAAAGCTTTTCCGGGAATCACACTGCCGTATCAGTCAGGAGTCAGTATGATTCAGCCCTACCGTTTTGACCTTAGAAATACGGCTGTTATTTTCTGCCTTTTTGCTTTGCTGATCATAACTTCAAACTGGTATATTTACAAAGATCAGGTAGAGCAGAATGTTTTTAATAGTACGATTAAATTCAGCGAATTTGATAATAAAGAAGTTACGAGTCCTTCATTTGTACTTAATGGTGCTTCAGCTCCGTTGACTATTAAGGTTTCAACAGGGGTCAATAATTCATGGGCAAATTTAAATGTTGCATTAGTGAATGAAGATACCAATGACGAAATTTACGCCAACAAAGACATCGAATATTATTATGGTTATTCGGATGGAGAATCCTGGACAGAAGGGAGCCAGTCTGAAAAGTTTAATATTTGTGGTGTAAAAGGAGGGAAATATCACCTTTTGATTACACCAATGAAAGCGCCGGAAGATCTTTCTAACAGCGAAATGCAGGTAAATGTAGTCTGGAACGAACCTTCAAACCGAAATGCCTGGATAGTGATTATCGGTATGGTTGTAATTTTCTTCATCATACGTTTTTTTAAAAATCAATTTGAAAAAGAGAGATGGGCAGACAGCTCGTACTCTACATACGAATAAGTTAATATGAAAAGAATTTCGGATTTTATATACAATAATATTGCTGCAGTAGCAATCGGACTCTTTTGTTTTGGAGTTTACGTGTATTTTGCAATGGCAGGAAACCGAATTTGCGACTGCGAATCTACTGAAACTTACAAGTCTGCGGGAAGCCGTACATCCTATAACCGTTTTTATCACAAATAAAATTTAACAATATGGAACTTATACACGCACAGCCAATAGTGAACTCAATAATTTATTCTTTTTTAGGAATAGTTATTTTATTAATCGGATACTTTATCATCGAAAAACTGACTCCGGAAAGCACATGGAAAGAAGTTGTAGAAAAAAATAATGTTGCTGTAGCAATTGTTCTGGCAGCTTTTATCATTGGAATCTCCATGATTATTAGTGCCGCAATTCATGGGTAAAAAGTTTCTCAGGTTTGAATTTCTTTTACTGTTTGCCGTATTTATAATCGCCACCTGCGGACTAATTTACGAATTGGTTGCAGGAACGCTGGCAAGTTATTTATTGGGCGATTCGGTAAAACAATTTTCGTTTATTATTGGAGTTTACCTGTTTTCGATGGGTATCGGCTCCTTTTTTTCAAAGTTTTTCCATAAAAATCTGCTCAACACTTTTGTTGAAATCGAGATATTGGTGGGACTGATCGGCGGATTGAGTTCGGTAGTTTTATTTTTACTGTTCGAAAGCGTCACATCTTTTCAGTTTATACTGTATTTATTTGTTTTTGTAACCGGATTTCTGGTCGGATTGGAGATTCCGCTTTTAATGAATATTTTAAAAGACAGAGTCGAATTCAAAGATCTGGTTTCAAATGTTTTTACGTTTGATTATATCGGAGCCTTACTGGCATCGATATTGTTTCCGTTGGTTTTGGTGCCGAAATTAGGCATCATGGGAACATCGCTTTTCTTCGGAATGATCAATGTGAGCATTGCCATTGTTTTATGTTTTCTTTTGAAGCAAGAATTAAAAAAGCCTTATTTTTTAAGAGTAAAAGCCATCTTTTCATTTCTGCTTTTGCTGAGCGTTTTTGTTTTTTCAGATTCTATTCTGGCTTATTCTGAAGGCAAATTGTATGGAGAAAATATTATTTATACGAATACAACTCCATATCAGCGAATTGTTTTAACGCATAACAAAAGTGACTATCGACTGTATTTAAACAACAATCTGCAGTTTAGTTCTGCCGATGAATACCGATATCACGAAGCTTTGGTGCATCCCGCAATGTCAATCGCCAAAAATGTAAAAAACGTTTTGGTTTTGGGCGGTGGAGATGGTTTGGCAGTTCGTGAAATATTAAAATACAAAGACGTTCAAAAAGTGACTCTGGTCGATTTGGATGAAGGAATGACAAAGCTTTTCAAAACGAATAAGGTATTGAGTAATTTCAATCAGAATTCGTTAAATAACTCAAAAGTTACAGTTATAAATACCGACGCTTACATTTGGGCAAAAAGCTGTAAGGAGAAGTTTGATGTTGTCATTATCGATTTTCCGGATCCTTCCAATTACAGTTTAGGAAAGTTGTATTCTTTGAACTTTTATCAAACTATAAAAACCATTTTACAGCCTGATGCTGCAGTCGTAATTCAGACTACTTCGCCTTATTTTGCACCAAAATCGTTTTGGTGTATCAATAAAACAGTCATGCAGGTTTTTCCTCAGGTTGATGCGTATCATGCCTATGTGCCATCGTTTGGAGAATGGGGGTATACGATTGCTATAAACGGTTTCGGAACCACTTTTAACGATGTAAAAAGACAAGTTTCGGATTTGAAATTCTACAATTATCAGTTCGATAGATTCAATTATTTTACCAACGATATGATTTCTAACCAAATAGAAATCAATCGTTTGGATAACCAGATTTTAGTGCGCTATTTTGATGAAGAGTGGGGAAAATTGCAATAAGGGAAGACGAAATTTCGTAAAAGGAATTGGAGCTTCATTGCTTTTAATTCCGTTTTTACAGTTTTGTTCCGATAAAATAGCTATTCTGATGATTCGGTTATCAGGGACCAACCATCTTTTGGGGCATCGGCTATGGATTAAAGATTTCCCGAAGGCGACAGCGCAAATTCAGATTCCGTATTTAATAATCGGAGGCGGTATTTCGGGTTTGAGTGCAGCCCGCCAGTTTCATAAAAAAGGGATTTCAGATTTTTTGCTCCTTGAAATGGCAGATCATCTGGGCGGAAACTCTTCAAACGGTCAAAATAAGTATTCAAAATATCCATTAGGAGCACATTATTTGCCTCTTCCCAATTTCGAGGATAAAGAACTGCTGCATTTCCTGGAAGAAGAAAAAATAATCCTTGGTTATAGCGAAAAAGGTCTTCCGGTTTTCGATGAACTGCAATTGACTTTTGCGCCTGACGAAAGATTGTTTTACAAAAATAACTGGCAGGAAGGCGTGGTTCCAAAAGAAGGAAATTCGGTTGAAGATGATAAGGATTTTATACGATTCTTTAAAGAAATGGATGCATTCCGAATTGCGAAAGGAGCAGATCAAAAGTACTTATTCGATATTCCGATGTACCTTTCTTCGGAAGATGAAAATGCCCGAAATCTGGATAAAATAACGATGCAAAAATGGTTCGAAAACAATAATTTCAAATCGAAACCTTTATTCAATTATATCGATTATTGTTGTAAAGATGATTTTGGATTAGGAATTGAATTCGTTTCTGCCTGGGCCGGAATTCATTATTTTGCCGGAAGAAAACAGGATTCGGTTGCTGATAAAAACGACAGCGTTTTAACATGGCCGGAAGGAAATGCCAGATTAGCCGGTCATCTTAAAAAATATACTGAAAAGAAAACCCTGAAAAACCATTTGGTTTATGAGGTAAAAGTGGAAAATAATAAAGTGGTTGCCAAAGCATTTGATGATGTTAAAAAAGTTTCAGTAGAAATCATTGCAGACAAAGTTATTATGGCAACACCGCAGTTTGTCAATCAGTATTTAATAAAAAACCGTAAAGAGTTTACAAAGGCATTTCATTACACGCCCTGGCTTCTGGCTACTTTAACGGTAAATGATTTGTCGGACAATTTCAGTTTTCCGCTTTCGTGGGATAATGTGATTTATGACGCGAAAGGTTTGGGTTATGTGTATGCACAGCATCAGACATTAAATCAGGTTCAGGAGAAAAAGGTAATTACCTATTATTATAGTTTTTCATCAGGGGATTTGAAGAAAACCCGAAAAGAAATCTATAAAAAAGACAAAGAATACTGGAAACAGGTCGTTTTTGACGATCTGAAAATTGCGCATCCGGATATTGAAGAATATACTGAGGAAATGGAAGTTTTTATTTTAGGGCACGGAATGATTTCGCCAGTACCGGATTTTATTTTTGGTCAGGCCAAAGAGAATGCGGCAAAAAACATCGAAAACCGAATCTATTTTGCGCACACCGACCTGTCCGGAATCTCCATTTTTGAAGAAGCTTTTCATCAGGGAATTAATGCTGTAAACCAAATTTTAAATGATGCAACCCTGGATTCATAGAGCCAAAACAGATTTACTGTTTATCATTGGACCGTCATTTTTTGTGCTGACAATCATTTTTATGTTTCAGGATTACATAACTGAAATCGAAAATGATTATTCTTTTTATACCTGGCTTTTTTTAATTGTTTTTATAGACGTAGCCCACGTTTATGCGACTTTGTTTAAAACCTATTTTGTTGCAGATGAATTTCAGAAAAAGAAGAAATTACTAATTCTCCTGCCAATTGTTTGTTTTGTGATAAGCATGATTTTGTTTTCTTTTGGGAGCTTGGTTTTTTGGTCTTTTCTGGCTTATGTAGCGGTCTTTCATTTCATCAGACAGCAATATGGTTTTATGCGTTTGTATGCCCGTAATGAAGAAAAAAAGAAGACTTCAGTCATAATTGATAATCTGGCGATTTATGCGGCAACCGTTTACCCGATGCTGTTCTGGTTTTTATCTCCTAACAGAAAATTTAACTGGTTTGTTGAAGATGAATTTTTTCATTTTGAGAACCAAAACTTACTGAATATTTTGTTTTGGATTTACATCGGAATTTTAATATTGTATGCAGCTCGTACCGCCTTTATTTCGATTAAAAACCGCTTTTTTAACATACCCAAAAACAGCATTATCTTAGGAACAGCTTTGTCCTGGTATTTCGGAATTGTCTATTTTAATGATGATCTTGTTTTTACTTTGCTTAACGTAGTCTCACACGGAATTCCGTACATGGCATTGGTTTATTTTAGAGAAGTAGAAAGCAAAGTTGATAACGGATCAGGCATTTTTAGCTTTTTGAAAAGTTACAATGCCGTATTTATTTATGGACTGATTTTATTGATAATTGCTTTTTCAGAAGAATTTCTTTGGGAGTTTTTTGTGTGGAATGAAAATATCTCCGTCAGTAATTTTGATTTCTCGGGCTGGCAGTTTGTGTTGGTTCCTCTGTTGAGTGTGCCACAGTTTACGCATTATTTGCTTGATGGTTTTATTTGGAAATCTAAGAAAGCTGCATGATCGATACGAATTATTTTATATTTTAATATTATGAAAAACCCGTTGGGTGAAATTGATTTAAAATGAATTAAAAATATAAAATAGCAAGTAAAACATTATTTATAACGTAAAGAATTGATGTCATCCTGAGCGGAGTCGAAGGCTTAAAAAACTCAAAAGGGCTTCGACTCCGCTCTGCCTGACACTTATTTTAATTTCACCCAACGGGTTATGAAAAAACAAATTATACTTTTAAACTTTCTATTCATAGTAATTTCCTGCTCTAAAAAACAAGAAGTCAGATCATTACCTTTGGAAGATCAGGAAGTTAAGTCATTGTCTTCTGATAATCAGGAAGCCAGGCCATTTCCTTTTGATAATTTTGTTTTTACTTTAGCAGATTCACTTCAGATCAATTCAATAAAATTTGCAAAAAGCGATACGATTTATGCTCATAAAAGTGATCCATATCCAATAGAAAACGCTTATGCAATCCTAAAATCAGAAGAAAGAGAAGAACTTATTAAATTATTTAACGGAATAGATTTTACAAAGTTTGATAGTATTTACACAGAAGAGCATTTGTATGATCGTCAGGCTTATGTTTTGGGGATTTCTATGGGAGATAAGCGAAAAAAGATTTCTTTATATGGAAATAAATTTCCAAAAGAGCTTAAAATATTCATAGGTTCATTAAAACAAATAAATGCCAAATTAAAATTTCTCCCAACAAAAAAAGTTTTAGACTTTGGTGATTTAGGGCATCTTTCGGCTCCACCTCCACCTCCGTCAATGTAAATAAAATACGTTCTTTAATTGAAAAACCTCTAATCTAGCCCCGATAGAAATGATATCCTTTTGTGGCGGGGTTCGCCACAAAAGATAAAATGGATAGCGGGACTAAGGGTGTTTTGAAAACTAAATTTCTGCTGCCTAAATTTAAACCATTTCTGTTTTTAACAGAATTTCTTCTTCGATGGCGTTCCAAAGACCGATACGTTTTTCAAGGGCAAGGATTGATATTTCTTCAACTTCTTTCCATTTTTGCGCATCCTCTCCACATAAATCGGTAATCATTTTCATGGCCATTGGTCCGTGTTCGTCGGCGTCCAACTCGATATGTCTTTCGAAATAATAAAGCAGTTTCGTTAGATCTACTTCAGGAAGGTTTTTTTGAAAGTTCGTTAAGATTTCGGTAAACATGGCCGGAATCAAATCTTCTCTTCCAAAAGTAAATGCAGCGGCAATTTCGTGCGGTTTTCCCTGTTCAATAACCCTGAAAGTAAAGTCTAAGAAAGATTTTACATCCGGATGCAACGAACTTTGTTTGATGGCCACAAAAATATTATGTAGCGAATTTACTTCTGATAAAAATTTGTTGATTGCTGTAGTATCAGCGCCACAATCTTCCATCGCTTCGAAATACATTTCGTAGTGGCTTTGTCTTCTTCCGTCAATAGTCAGGTCGGTTTCTTCGGCAAGAACAATTTCATTGATTAAATATCGGGTTTCGGGATTTTTTGTTGGAAACCACGGAGTAGTTGTGCAGGTAAGTTTAGCCTGTAAAGCCTTCAATAATGACATAAAGTCCCAGACAGCAAAAACATGACTTTCTAAAAAACGGTGTAAGTCATCAATGCTTTGAATTTTATTGTACAAAGAATGCTGCAAAAGCACATCCTTTTGAGGCTGAATGCGATTGTTGATGGTTTCAATATTCATAAAAGGTGGTATTTTTGGTAAATATAAAAAAGCTTCCCGATTAGAAGAAGCTTTTTGTATTGATTTTCAATATATTTTAATAGAAGTTTATGATTTAAATGCTGGAATCCCAGTGACATCCATTCCGGTAATCAATAAATGAATGTCATGAGTGCCTTCGTAGGTAATAACACTTTCGAGATTCATCATGTGTCGCATGATCGAATATTCGCCTGTAATTCCCATTCCGCCAAGCATTTGTCTGGCTTCTCTGGCAATATGAATTGCCATGTCTACGTTATTTCGTTTTGCCATTGAGATTTGTGCGGTAGTTGCTTTCCCTTCGTTTCGCAAAACACCCAGACGCCAGGTTAATAATTGAGCTTTTGTGATTTCTGTAATCATTTCGGCTAATTTTTTCTGTTGCAATTGTGTTCCTCCAATAGGTTTTCCAAACTGAATTCTTTCTTTGGCATAACGCAAGGCTGTGTCGTAACAGTCCATTGCTGCTCCGATTGCTCCCCAGGCAATTCCGTAACGTGCAGAATCTAAACAGCCAAGCGGAGCGCCTAATCCGGATTTGTTGGGTAATAAGTTTTCTTTGGGAACTTTTACGTTGTCAAAAATCAATTCGCCTGTAGATGATGCACGAAGGGACCATTTATTATGTGTTTCAGGTGTTGTAAAGCCTTCCATACCGCGTTCTACAATTAATCCGTGAATACGACCTTCTTCATTTTTTGCCCAAACCACTGCAATATCGGCGAACGGCGCATTTGAGATCCACATTTTGGCACCATTTAAAAGATAATGATCGCCCATGTCTTTAAAATTGGTAATCATACTTCCCGGGTCAGAACCGTGGTCAGGTTCTGTTAAACCAAAACAACCCATGAATTCTCCTGTCGCCAGTTTTGGTAAATATTTCAGACGTTGTTCTTCGTTACCGTATTTCCAGATTGGGTACATCACCAAAGAAGACTGCACAGATGAGGTAGATCGTACGCCTGAATCCCCGCGTTCAATTTCCTGCATTATCAATCCGTATGAAATCTGGTCTAAGCCGGCTCCTCCATATTCTGCCGGAATATATGGACCAAATCCGCCTATTTCTCCGAGTCCTTTTATAATTTGCTTAGGAAATTCGGCTCTTTGGGCATATTCTTCTATGATAGGAGAAACTTCGCGCTTTACCCATGCACGTGCAGACTCGCGAACCAGTTTGTGTTCGTCTGTTAATAAATCATCAAGGTTATAATAATCAGGTGCCTGAAATAAGTCGGGTTTCATGGTGTGATAGTTTTGTTTATTGCAAATCTACATAAAGAAATGTAACAAAACTAACACTCAGTGTTGTAAAAATGTTTTTACCAGATCCACCATTCTACTTTTGCACCAATATATTGTCCCCACTCTTTGCGTCCACTTTGAGCGAGGTAGGGCGAGTAGAGGTTTTGTGAGGCAAATTTGTTATAGCGCGCCACACTGTATACAAATCTAAAATGCGGTCTTGCCCAGACACTTCGTTCAGAGGTTGGGACAAGAGTGGGAGCAAAGGTAAATTTTGTCATTTGTGCATAATCCTGAGTGCCATCCTTTCGCCAGGCCAAATCAAATTCATGCAATAAATGCAGCCAGTTTTTGATATACCAGGTACCTCTTGCGCCAAGGGCAATATCCTGTTTCCTGTTAAACAGCATTCGCTTACCCAAATAATCTGAGGTGGTGTTCAGGCTGTCGCTTGCTCCTCTGCTTTTCGTGTAAACTGCATATCCGTTTAGGGAATAATTTGGGCTGAGGTTCAGTAAAAAAGTTTCGGTAAAGGCTATCGAAAAAGCGTTTTTAAAGCTGTTGGTTTCTAAATTCGGTCCTCCATAAGTGACATAAGTCCTGCTGCTTCCTCCATCGCCACCATTGGCAATTCCGCCACCGTAGCGGGCACTTATGGCGTTAAATGAACCAGGGATTTTGGTCAAAATGTTTCTGTAGTATTTTGCACCTGCCACATAACCGTAATCAGCAGGATAATTGTATTTGGTGTCTGCATCTTCGCTGGTGCCTGAAGGAAGACGATGAAATTCTCCGAGGAGTTTTACATAGCCTTCTTTAATTTTTAGAGTATGCTCCAATATGGTAATGTATCGGTTTCGTAAGCCTAGGGTAGGGGTTCCGTTTACAATATTGAGGTAGAAGTTCGGAGGTAAAGTTGACGTGGTGTCTATAGAGCCTGCAAAAATAAGAGATAGCTGAGTGTTTTTGTACTTTATACCGGCTCCCTGTCCGGAATGATCGTCAAAATAAAAATGGTCAATGATGTGAATGTCTTCTCCACGGAATAATCTTGCTCCAATCCAGGCGCTCCATTCGCTGCCCATGATATTATTGGCTTCTGCGTATAATTCGGGTAAAGCAGTTGTTATTCCTCCGATTGATTTGTCTGATACATTGCCAATTAATTGGCCTTTGGTGGTGTAAAATGCAAATCGGGCCTGAACATTGATATTGGTTTTTTCTTTGCCTGCGATAGCGGGATCAAAGTGCATGGCAGCTGCGAGCTCAAAGTAATCGTTTTCTTCAAATCTTCCACCAATAGAACCCATTCCGTTCAGGTTGAGAGATTGTGGGTATTCTGAATTGGGATCTCCAAGGCTATAAGCTATCCCCGCCCGGCCGTAGCTTCCCATAGAAAATTTTTTGTTTGAGACAGCTGGCATCTGGGCGATGAGCTTCATCGATAATAAAAAAACAGGCAGTAGAAGTAGAAGCTTTTTCATAATGATAACGTCTTAGAACTATTTTTATAATATTGCAACTGTTATTTCTCAACCATCATGGTTTTTTTGGAATGGTTTTATCCTGAATTGTAATGTGGTTCGTGGGAGTTAGAGAAATAAGGCATGTCGATCCTGTTCCTTGTCGGCATGATTTTAATTATTGATGAAAAGAAATCGGTATTATTAGCTGAAATCACAATGGTATATGACCAGTTGATTTGTAAAGTTGTTTCAGAATTGTATGGAAAAAAAGATAATGTCTGCATACAATTAATTTTAAATCTCTTTATATAGTGTTAATTTAAAACAGTATGTTAAATATAAGATAATTATTGATAATTTCTTTTAAAATTTTGATTTGTAATGATTTATAGGTTTTAATTTTTTGTACAGGGAATTGAATCACTAATGTAAATGAAGTTATTAGCAATGGTGAAAAAAGTAAAAAAAGAAAACAGATTACATTTTTAGATAAAAATCTTTTGTCAGCTGAGTGTATTCTGGTGTATAATTGTGACGTGAAGTTTCGATGATTAATTCATCTATTTCGGGTGCCAGATTTTCATTTCGGCTGAAAGCCAATAAACTGCGTTTAATTTCTGAGGTTGGAGTTCCCTTTACACGCGTAATTTTGGTTGGATATAATTCAGCTTCTTTGGCCAGAGTTATAAAGTTTTCTTCTTCTTTAAAAGGGAGAATTACACTAAAGATTCCGTTTTCTGAAAGTAGCAAAGCGGCAGCTTCAATCAATTCTTCAAAAGGCATAGCATCCTGAAAACGGGCTAAATCACGCTGGGGGCTTTCGGTTTTATAATCTTCGGAGTAGAAAGGCGGATTAGAAACAATAAGGTCGTATTGCTGCGCCAGTTCGCTATCGCTCGGGTCATCTTCCGGCTCTTCAATGAACTCATCTAGACCGGCATGAAAACAAAATAAGCGGTCTCCCCAAGGCGAGTTTTCAAAATTTTCAACAGCTTGTTCGTAGGCATCTTCATCAATTTCAAGAGCATCTATCTGTTCTGCCGGAGTTCGCTGTGCCAGCATCAAAGCAATAATTCCGGTTCCTGCGCCAATATCCAAAACGCTAAACGGATTATGATTTATTGGAGTCCAGGCGCCTAATAAAACACCATCTGTTCCTATTTTCATAGCGGTTTTGTCTTGCTGAACAGAAAATTGTTTGAATGAAAACATAAGATTAAATTCCAATTTTTTAAATTCCAAATTCCAATCCTGAAAATGAAAATTCTAAAAATGAAATTCCAAATTCTAATTGTAAAAAGGATTAAAATTATATAGTTTTGAGTTACAAAAGTATGATTAAAATATCAATTAACTACTTAGTTGTTTTTGTAATTATGGCTGATAGAATTTTTCTTAATTCTTCTACTTCGAATAGTAAGGAATCTGATAGTATTCTTTGATCGGAATTTAATTCATGTAATAGTCGTAACCACAATTTAGATTCTTTAGCTTCTTTTCGGGCGATTTTCAATCTGAAAATTAAATCTTTATCTCCTAATTTTTCATTTGCCTCAATGTAATTTGCTCCAATAGAACCAGAAGATCTCACTAATTGTTTTCCATCTTCAATATTTGATATAGTTTTAGATAAAGTTCTAACATATATTCGACATTCTTTTGCAAACAAGAAAGTCCTTTCTTCTAAATCATAAGGTTTGTTCATTATCAAAATTGCAACTATTTAATTTCTATAGAAAGTAAATATATGATAAAATGCAAAAAAATAAGTTTTTTCTTTCGTGTTTTAAGTCGCAAATATTTTTATAATTTAAAACATTAGAATTTCTGTCCTAAGATTGGAATTTGGAATTTAAAAAATTCGGAATTTAATTTTAAAGATACATCTCCACCAATCCTTCAGGAAGATTCATAATCACTTTTTTGTTTTCCCTGTCAATTTTAACAAGGAAATGATCAATCATTGGAACTAAAATTTCTACTTCACCATTTAAAACTTCAAAAAGGGGCTGTGCAGAAGAGTCGTTAATAGAAATAATTTTTCCAAATACGCCTAAACGCTGGTCTTCAATTTCAAAACCGATAACTTCGTGAAAATAGAATTTGTTACCTGTAAGTTTTGGTAACATGGTCAAAGGAAGATAAATAGCACTGCCAACTAAGGCATCTGCGTCTTGTTCTGTATTTACATCTTCAAAACGAACTCTTAAGAAATCGCCTTTGTGTATAGAACTTGTTTCAATAAAAAAAGGAACCAGATGCTTGTTTTGTTCAACAAACACTGATTCCAGATTTTCGTATAACTCAGGTTCGTCTGTATCTAAATAGATTAGGACTTCACCTTTGAAACTAAATTTTTTAGCGATCTTACCTAAATAAAAACAATCTTCTTTACGCATTACCGCTAAGTAAAAATTATGCTTCAGTTGTTTCGTTATTCTCTTCAGCAGCAGGAGCTTCTTCAGTAGCTTCAACTTCAGCCACTTCTTCAGTAGCTTCAGCAGCAGCACTAGCTTCAGCTTGCGCAGCAGCAGCATCAGCAACACGTTTAGCGTTAACTTCTTGCTCAGCTTTTAAAGCTTTCGCTTTCGCATCAGCTTTTGCTTTAGATAAACCGTCTTTTTTAGCATCAACTTTTCCAGTTTTTGCTTCTAACCAGGCGTTCAATTTAGCGTCTGCCTGCTCTTGAGTTAAAGCACCTTTACGAACTCCTCCATCAAGGTGGTGTTTCAATAAAGCACCTTTGTAAGAAAGGATAGCTCTTGCAGTATCAGTTGGCTGTGCACCATTGTGTAACCATTTAACTGCGCTGTCAAGATTTAGCTCAACAGTTGCCGGGTTAGTGTTTGGATTGTAAGTACCGATTTTCTCTAAGTATTTACCATCTCTTTTTGAGCGTGCATCTGCAGCTACTACCCAGTAAAAAGGTTTTCCTTTTTTACCGTGTCTTTGTAATCTAATTTTTACTGACATAATCTAATGATTAAATTTTGAGGTACTCGACCTCTGTTAATTAAGGGCGCAAAGATATAATTTTTTTATCAATTATACGTTCAGATTAAAATAATTATGCTTAGTTAGTTTTTCTTAAAAAACAGATAGGCCGGATTTGGCTATTTATGTTCTGATTACACTTTTTTGCTAAGCTTTTTTTGATAAATACCACAACAATATGAAAAAATGGATTTTTTTGCTTTGTCTGACGGGAATGCTTCCATCATGTACCACAGAGGATGTTAAGTTCAATAATACAGCATTTCAGACTTTAAAAAATGATGTTTTCTGGAGCGCCCAGAGTTATCAGGCTTATTTAAGCCAGAATGGACATGTAATTATTGAAGGCTCTTTAGGATTTGAAAAAATAACCTTGGAAACAGCATCTTCTACAGAACAAACTTTCACCCTTGGCACTGATGATATTTCTAAAGCATATTTTGAAGACAGTTCATCAGAAAATCAAGCTTTATTTTATACCGAAAGAAATAAAGGAACCGGACAAATTGTGATTACAGAGTTTAATTCTGAAAATCAGACAATCTCAGGAACGTTTAAATTTACTGCTGTAAACAAAGAGGAAACTGATGCTGAAAATCCTAAAATTAGTTTTACAGAAGGGGTTTTTTACAAAGTTCCATTAATATCTGACGAAGTGTTTTAAGTTTAAGTTTTATTTTGATTTGTTCCTAAAATCAAAATAAAAACATAAATAAACTAATATATAGTAGATTAGAGAAAAATAAGACTACATTTGTTTCGTTATTATAAATAAGTATATATGAATATTTTTGTTGGAAGCCTTCCATTCAGTATTGAGGAAGCAGATTTAAGAGAGTCTTTTGAGGTTTACGGAGCAGTAGATTCTGTTAAAATTATTACTGATAAATTTACTGGAAGAAGCAAAGGTTTTGGTTTTGTAGAAATGCCAAACGATGCGGAAGCTCAAAAAGCAATTGATGAATTGAATGGTGCAACTGTTCAGGGTCGTGCAATTGTTGTTAATAAATCTGAGCCAAAACCGGAAGGTGAAAGAAGAAGTTTCAATAACAACCGTGGAGGAGATTCACGAGGAGGTTATGGAAACAGCCGCGGTGGAAATGACCGTGGAGGAAACAGAGGAGGATATTAATATTTTTTTCTAAATATATAAAAGGGATAGACAAAAGTTTATCCCTTTTTTTGTTGTTTTTGTTTCAGGTTCCAAGTTTCAGGTTTTTCCAACTTGAAACTTGAAACAAAATTATATATTCGCTGCTAACCAGTCACCTACTTCTTTAGTGCCGTATGCTTTGCCTCCATTGGCTAAGTCTTCTGTAACTACTCCGGCTTCTAAAGCTTTGTTTACAGCATCTCTCATTGCTTTTCCTTCTTCCATCAATCCGAAGTTTTCGAACATCATTGCAGCAGATAAAACAGTAGCCATTGGGTTAGCAATGTTTAATCCTGTAGCTTGTGGGTAAGAACCGTGAATAGGTTCAAACAAAGACACTTCAGCTCCCATAGATGCAGAAGGCATTAATCCCATTGAGCCTGAAATTACAGAAGCTTCATCTGTTAAGATATCTCCAAATAAGTTTTCAGTAATCAATACATCATAAGAGTTTGGCCATTGTACCAAACGCATCGCAACCGCATCCACAAATTCGTAGCTAACTTCAACCTCTGGATAATCTTTTTCCATTGCCTGAACCGTTTCTCTCCACAAACGTGAAGTTTCCAAAACGTTTGCTTTGTCCACACAACACAATTTTTTAGAACGGGTCATTGCCAATTCGAAACCTTTTTTAGCCAAACGCTGTACTTCAGCTCTGGTGTAAACGCAGTTGTCAAAAGCAGTATCTCCGTTGTCTTTTCTTCCTTTTTCTCCAAAATAAATTCCTCCAGTCAGTTCTCTTAAGAAAACTAAGTCAGTTCCTTCGATTCTTTCTCTTTTTAAAGGAGATTTGTCTAATAAAGACGGGAATGTAAAAGTGGGTCTTACATTGGCAAACAAACCTAGAGCTTTACGCATTTTTAACAAACCTTGTTCTGGTCTTACCGGAGCAGAAGGATCATTGTCGTATTTTGGGTGACCAATTGCTCCAAAAAGAACTGCATCAGCATTTTTACAAACTTCATGTGTAGAATCCGGATAAGGCTCGCCTACTGCATCAATTGCAGCAGCTCCGGTCAAAGCTGGTTTCCATGTGATTTCATGTCCAAATTTTTTTGCAACAGCATCTGATACTTTTACTGCCTGATCAATTACTTCTGGTCCGATTCCGTCTCCTGCTAAAAGGGCTATGTTAAATTTCATCTTTAATAGTTTTTATTTAGTTATTATTTGTAATTATATAATTTTTAATTGTAATTTATTCTCGTTCATAGTTTAATTTTTCCAGTCTAATTTCCATGAATTTTCCAGCTTTTTCAGGTTTTTTAAAATATTCGGCAATTCCAACATAGCCGCTTTTCGCAGGGAAAACATTTATTACGCTGTCATCATTAGTGATGGGCATTTTTTGAATTACCTGCTTCTTTGATTTGAAGTAATAATTTAAAATGTTTAATTCCAGATCTCTATCGTCATTCTTGTCAAAGAAGAAATAAGCCCTACCTGACTGGTTTGCTAAACGCTGCGCAAAGTCATATTTAGATCCTTTTGTGCGTTTTACTTCATATTCCACGGTTTTTACGGGGTTAAAATCTTTGTCCATTAAAAAAGTGTACAATTGCGTGTAGGCGCGATATTGTTGCTTTTGCCAGTATGCTTCGCCAAGTACAAAAGTAGTTCCATCTGGGTTAATACTTGTTTTTTTGAAACTTAAATAACCTTCGCCGCGAACTTTTCCGTGTTTGTTAATTTTTAAATCTGGAAATTGCTCATACTTAACATATTTGTCTCGAATAACTTTGTTGTTTTTTATGTCAATAATAGTTTGGTAAATCCCTAAAGATTCATCTGTAACGTATTCTTCTTTTGAGTTTTTTTCAAAGAATCGACCTCCGGTGTATATTTTATCATCTATAAGATAGGTGTATTCTCTCGATAAGGTATACTCACTAGATGTTGGGAAATAAAGAACTTCTTTACCGGTTTTAGAATCCAGTACCTGAATATGTAGTTGTTCCCTTTTTGACTTTTTATAGAAAAAACCTTCTAATACAATATATTTCTCATCATAATTTAGAGTGTTATAACTCATTAAATATTTTTTTAATTCCCTGCTAGCCTTATATTCCCAAATTTTTTCGTTTTTAGAATTTAGTGCATAATAGAAACTGGCTTCATTGCCAATTTTGGTGTCAGGATTAGTTTCATGAATTAAAAAACCACCTTTATTTAATGAGTAACAGAAATATCCCTTAGTATCGATTTTAGCGTATTGTTTATCAATTTCTTTTATCTCCGGATTATAGATTCCACTACTTGTAACAATATTCTTTTTTAAATCAATAACCTGATAAGTTTTAAAGAAAGGAACTTCTATGTCTAATGCTTTATAATATTCAAAAAAATCAATACGAACAAGGCCGTCTGAATAGGTTATGTCATTAAATTTTTTCTTACGTCTTGAATTAGAAGTTTTTTCAATAAATGTACCAGAGCACATTGTGTTGAAATTTTTGTCTAAAGCAATATATTTTATAGTAACATTGTTTTTTTCATCAATATTCATGGTACGTAACTCTATATAGCCAAACAGTTCAGAATCATCAAAAATAGGCTGAAATGCAAGGAACTCTCCTACGGCTGCATTTAAAACAGTATAGGACTGACCAAAGGAAAAGGAAGTTAGCAAGAATAAAAATAAAAAATATGTTTTTTTCATGATTTGTGTAGATTGTTATAATTAATTATGATTGGGGGTAGGGGCTTTAAATTTTATAATCGGATGCTAATTGCTCTAATTCAGACAACGTTAAGTTCGATACAAAGTTAAAATAATACTGCTGGCTTTTGGTTTGCTCATTAGGATTAATCAGGGGTATGTAAGAATTGATTCTCATTTCTTTTTTAGCTTTTGCAAGTGCCGCCAGATTTAAACCTATCATATCTCTTAAGAAAATGTTTTTCGGAGTCTTTTCTTTTAATATGAGGGCTTCGTAAAGGCTTTGCCCATAATTTCCAATATAATAATTACTATAAATCTGCTCATAATTTATCCTTTTTTTTAATTCGTCAAAAAAAGTTTTGTCGGTGTAATAATTTGCTTTATTGTTGGTTATCAGTTTTTTTAATTTTTCTATTCGCAATTCGCAATCAGGATGCGTTTTTAGTGAGTCAACATTCCATTTAAATACATTGTCTTTTGAATAAGAGTACTTAGAATAATCCTCCATCGCAATCCAGTCTTTAATGAATTTTTGATTTTTGGTAGTGAAGTTTTTAGGATAACTTACCCGGGGTAAACTATCTGTTTCGATATCGGTTTTAGATAAATTTCTAAGAAGGTTAAGACTTGAAGCGGTATTGTAATGAGTGTTTTTAAAATAAGAAAACCCTAATGAGTCTGCCTGAAACTCCTGAATTCGGGATTTGTGCTTTCTCGAATACATTTTGTCTTTAGCAAAAGATTCTGATTTGGCTAATTTGTTGAATTTGGATTTTTTAATATCTTTTTCCAATGCTTTAGCTTCTTTTGAGTTTTGGGCTGTAATCTCTTTCATTATACTTTCTTCCCTATGATTTAGGATATAATGTGCTATTTCATGACAAATTGTAAAACCTATTTCGGCTTCATCATTTAAATATTTGAATAATTCAAGATTAAAAATGATTGTACCGTCACCAATACTATACGCATTAGCTTCCGGATCTCTGGAAAAGTATACAGCCAATTTTTGATCTTTTAAATCAGCATTATTGCGGATAATCTCATCTAAGATTTTTTGCCCATAATTTTGAATTTTTTCATCAAAATAAAGTTCTTTTTTATTTATGGTTCTTGAAAAATCTTCAAACTGACTGCTATAAACAGCTTGAATTTCTTTGCTGATTTTTCCTGAATACTTATTTTTTATTTCTTTGATTTTTTGATCATTACGAATTTTGAATTCTTTTAGAAAAACATTTCGTTTGTCTAATGAAATAGTATCAAAAGGTGTATAAGTTTGACTAAAGCTACTGCTGAAAAATAAACTAAAAAGCATTATAATAATTGACTTCATTTGGGGTGAAATATGATATTTAGAGCGCAAAAGTAATCATAATCTTATTATATCAGGTTGCTTTTTCTGTTTAAGAATTTACACAATTAGATTAGGTAGTTATTACATTCAACATTTTCTGAGTGGCAATAATTGCAGCAACTGTCTGATCAGAATCTAATCCGCGGGTTTTAAATTCTTTTCCATTATTTACCCAGGTAATAATAGTTTCACATAAAGCGTCAGAACTACTTCCGGGTGGGATTCTTACAGCATAATCAATCAATTTTGGAAGTGTCAATTTTTTGCTTTTATAAATTTTGGTTAATGCATTCATGAAGGCATCGAACTGACCGTCTCCCTGAGCATTTTCTTCAATTATTTCTCCATTAAGATTTAAGGATAAAGTAGTTGATGGCCGCATTCCTTTAGAATGAACCAGCATATAAGATTCGATTTTGATTTTTTCTTCGTAAGTGTGGCTGTCCAAAACATCAGAAATAATATATGGAAGATCTTCCTTTGTTACAGTTTCTTTTTTGTCGCCCAATTCTATAATTCTCTGGGTAACCAATTTCAAATCCTCCTGATTTAATTGTAGTCCCAGTTCCTGAAGATTTTTTTCGATATTGGCTTTTCCTGAAGTTTTTCCAAGAGCATATTTTCTTTTTCTTCCAAAACGCTCCGGAAGAAGATCATTAAAATATAAATTGTTTTTGTTGTCTCCGTCGGCATGAATTCCAGCTGTTTGCGTAAAAACGTTATCTCCTACAATCGGCTTGTTGGCAGGAATTCTGTATCCAGTAAATGTTTCAACCAATTTACTGACAGAGTATAAAGAAGTTTCTTTGATATTGATGCTAACTTCCGGAAGATAATCATTGATTACGGCAACAGTGCTTTCAAGAGGTGCATTTCCGGCACGTTCTCCCATTCCGTTTACCGTTACGTGAAGTCCGTTAATTCCGGCTTTTATGGCTTCCATAACATTGGCAACGCTTAAATCGTAATCGTTGTGTGCATGGAAATCAAAGTGAATTTGTGGGTATTTTGTTCTGATTTTTGAAATAAATTCAAAAGTTAGAGACGGAATTAAAACGCCTAAAGTATCAGGAAGCAAAACCCTTTTAATTGGCTGGGTTGCTAAAAAATCAAGGAAATCAAAAACATATTCAGGAGAATTTCGCATTCCGTTACTCCAGTCTTCCAGATACACATTGGTTTCAATATTGTTTCCTTTTGCTAAAGCAATAATTTGGGCAATTTCAGAAAAATGCTGTTCCGGAGTTTTTTTCAATTGATGTGTTAAGTGATTCATTGAACCTTTGGTCAATAAATTCTGTACTTTGGCACCTGCTTTTTTCATCCAGTCGATTGAAACACCGCCGTCAACAAACGTAAGAACTTCAATTCTGTCAATATAGCCGCGTTCCTCAGCCCAGGAAGTAATGCCTTTTACGGCCTGAAATTCTCCTTCGCTCACACGTGCCGAAGCAATTTCGATTCTATCAATATTTAATTCCTCCAACAACAATTGTGCAATGGTCAGTTTTTCTGCAGCAGAAAATGATACTCCAGAGGTTTGTTCACCATCACGGAGCGTCGTATCCATTATTTCAATTTTTCTTTTTTCCATTAAATATGAGATGACTTTTTATGATTTAATAATTATTGAATCGAATTTCTTAAAATTGTAAAAAGCAGTTACGAAGTCCAACTATAGGGTTGAAACTTGCGTAACTGCGTTTGAGTTGGTTGTGTTTAGTAAGGAAGTTTATCGGCAAAAGCCTTAATATCTTCCTTGATATTTTGTAAATAATCAATGTCGTCAAAACCATTCATCATGTTATTCTTTTTGTATCCGTTGATAGCAAAAGATTCTTGCTGTCCAGTTGACAATAAAGTAATAGTTTGATCTGGAAGATTGATTTCTAATTCTGTTTTAGGATCAGCTTCAATTGCTTTGAAAATATTTTCCAAAAACTCTGGACTGATTTGTACCGGTAAAACACCAATGTTTAAACAGTTTCCTTTGAAGATATCAGCAAAGAAAGAAGAAACCACAGCTCTAAAACCGTAATCGTAAACTGCCCAAGCAGCATGCTCTCTTGAAGATCCAGAACCGAAGTTTTTTCCTCCAACAAGAATTTTTCCGCTGTAAGTTGGGTTATTCAAAACGAAATCTGCTTTTGGAGTATCGTCTCCGTTGTATCTCCAGTCTCTAAAAAGATTGTCTCCAAAACCTTCACGTTTTGTAGCTTTTAAGAAACGAGCGGGAATGATTTGATCTGTATCGACGTTCTCAATTGGCAGCGGCACTGCACTGCTGGTAAGTATGTTAAATTTATCGTATGCCATTTTAATTTTATTTTTTTTGCAGTCGGCTTTGAGCTTTGGGCTTTGGCAAATACTGCGTTAATTTTGTTGATTTAATTTTAGTCTTAATTGATAAATCTGTTTTCTAATTTGAATCACTTTGCTTTCTAAAGTCTGATGAAACTCAGGTTTTAAATATTTCAAGTCAGAAGTAAGTAATAATAAATATTCTACTTCTGAGCAGGAAGCAATTGCAATATTCAAATATCTTGCAAATTCTTTTTCAGAATTAGATCCACAACCTTCGGCGAAATTTGTTGGAATAGAAGAAACTGCTCTTCTAAATTGACTTGTTAATCCAAATAATTCTTCTTTTGGAAATTCTTTCGTTACCTGATAAACTTCGAGGTTAAACAAATGACTTTCTTGCCAAACATTGTATTTTCTAAAATCTCTCATTTTTTGGCTGTCAGCTATCTGCAGCGGGCTTTGAGCGTTGAACTTTCAGCTGATTGCCTACTGCTCAAAGCTTATGGCTTCCTAGAATAATTCCCTTGGATCTGTTAGTTTTCCTGTAACAGCAGCTGCGGCAGCCATAATCGGACTTGCTAAAAGTGTTCTTGAACCAGGACCCTGACGACCTTCAAAGTTTCTGTTTGATGTACTTACTGCATATTTTCCGGCAGGTACTTTATCATCGTTCATCGCCAAACAAGCAGAACAACCCGGCTGACGTAATACGAAACCAGCTTCAGTCAAAATATCTAAAATTCCTTCTTCCTTAATTTGCGCTTCAACAACGTGAGATCCAGGAACCAGCCAAGCTGTAACATTATCAGCTTTTTTTCTTCCTTTTACAATTTCAGCGAAAGCTCTAAAATCTTCAATACGTCCGTTTGTACAACTTCCTAAGAAAACGTAATCGATTTGTTTTCCAATCATTACATCGTCTTCGTTGAAACCCATGTAAGCCAAAGATTTTTTGTAAGTTTCCTCACCGCCTTCAACTTCTTTAGCGTTCGGAATATGTTTTGTGATGCCAATTCCCATTCCCGGGTTAGTACCATAAGTAATCATTGGTTCTATATCAGCAGCGTTGATGTTTAATTCAGCATCAAACACAGCATCAGCATCCGTTTTTAAAGTTTTCCAGTATTCAACAGCTTTTGTCCAGGCTTCTCCTTTTGGAGCATATAATCTTCCTTCAAGGAAATCGAAAGTAGTCTGGTCCGGAGCAATCATACCTCCACGAGCTCCCATTTCGATACTTAAATTACAAACCGTCATACGGCCTTCCATAGTCATGTTTTCAAAAACATCACCAGCGTATTCAACAAAATATCCTGTTCCTCCGGAAGTAGTTAACTGAGCAATAATATAAAGCGCAACGTCTTTTGGCCCAACACCTTTGCTTAGTTGTCCGTTTACGTTAATACGCATTTTCTTTGGTTTAGGCTGCATAATACATTGAGTAGAAAGCACCATTTCCACCTCAGAGGTTCCGATACCAAAAGCAATCGCTCCAAAGGCACCGTGAGTAGACGTATGTGAATCTCCACATACAATAGTAGCGCCTGGCAAAGTAATTCCGTTTTCAGGACCCACTACGTGTACAATTCCGTTTTTTTGGTGACCTAATCCCCAGTGCGAAATTCCGTATTCGTTTGCGTTATCTTCAAGAGCTTTTAGCTGATTTGCTGATAAAGCATCCGCTACCGGTAGATGTTGGTTTATAGTTGGGGTATTGTGGTCTGCAGTTGCAAAAGTACGCTCTGGGTATAAAACCTTAACGCCTCTTGATTTTAATCCTAAAAAAGCAACAGGACTCGTAACTTCATGAATGAAATGGCGATCAATAAAAAACACATCTGGTCCATCTTCAATTTTACGCACAACATGTGAATCCCATACTTTGTCAAATAATGTCTTACTCATTTTTTATTTTTTTTAAATTGTAATTTCTATAATCACAGCATTCCTGTTCATATAATAGCAAAACAAAAGTAGAAAAAGATAAAAAAGCGTCAATTTCAATATTTCATTATATACGATGCCCAAACTAAAAACAAATTGCGAATGCGCTTTTGGACATTCAATTTTGACTAATAATGAAACGGTAACCGATTTTAAAATCCTTTTTCTGCTTAAATTTTAATTAATTGGTTTTAATTTTAATAGTTTGCAAATTTATCTCAAAAACCCTATAAAATATAGTGTTTAATTTAAAAAAATGTAACAAATCAAATAAAAATAGTAATAATTGTTAGTTTTGGAATCTTTGTAAAAAGAATGCTTTTTTGATTTTTGAAAGCTTTTAAAGGAGTTTTCAGGTCGTTATTTAGATTCAATAAACAATCAAAATACTACGACATCCAAGAAGTATATTTTAATGAAATTTTATGAAATTTTAGAGAAATTCTGATGAATAAATAAGAATCTCTTTTACTTGAAATTTCCATTTTCTTTCTCCAAAAAAAGCGTAAATTTGAACTTCCTCCAAAATTTACAGGGCAGTTTTTTATACTCCATATAATCAGGTGTTTATATTGGAAAAGTTTTGGAATTTGGAGTTTTTAATTTTTGTATTTTCACTCTATGTATTTAATATTCGATACCGAAACCACCGGATTACCAAAACGCTGGGATGCCCCGATAACCGATTCTGATAACTGGCCTCGCTGTATACAAATCGCTTGGCAGCTTCATGACGAAATGGGACAGCTTATTGAGCATCAGGATTATTTGGTAAAACCAGAAGGATTTAATATTCCGTATGATGCCGAACGTATTCACGGAATTTCGACTGAATTGGCTGAAGCCGATGGAATCACGCTGGCCGAAGTTTTAGAGAAATTCAATATTGCTTTAAGCAAAACCAAATTTATCGTTGGTCAGAATTTAGGTTTCGACGTTAATATTATGGGAGCCGAATTCCATAGAATGGGAGTGGAGTCTCAAATGAGTTCAATGCCCGTTTTGGATACTTGTACCGAAGTTACCGCTTCATTATTACAGCTTCCGGGAGGTCGTGGAGGAAAATTTAAATTGCCGACTCTGACCGAATTACACAGCTATCTTTTCGACCAGCCATTCGCGGAAGCACACAATGCAACTGCCGACGTTGAGGCAACTACGCGTTGTTTCTTGGAATTGGTAAGAAGAGAGGTTTTTACCAAAGAAGAACTGGATGTTCCGAAAGAATATTTCAAAGAATTTCAAGAAAGAAATCCAGAGCCTTTTAAATTAATTGGTTTAAAACACATTAATTTAAAAGCGGCTTCTGATAAAATCAGAGAACAGCTTAAAGCTTTAGCAGGAGATGACAAACAAAATGTTGTTTCAGAAGAAGATAAAGCCGATTTTAAAGCAGCCAAATTTGCGCATTTGCACAATCATACACAGTTTTCGGTTCTTCAATCGACTATCGGAATTGGAAATATTGTTGCAGCCGCAGCTAAAAACGGAATGCCGGCTGTTGCAATGACCGATACTGGAAACATGATGGGAGCTTTCCATTTTGTGAGCGCTGTTATGAACCACAACAAAGCGGCTTCTGGAAAAAACAAAGCATTGGTTGAAGCAGGAGAAGAACCAACAGAAACCGAAGTAAAACCAATTGTAGGCTGTGAATTTAATATCTGTGAAAATCACTTAGATAAAAGCAAAAAAGACAACGGTTATCAAGTTGTTTTAATGGCGAAAAACAAAGCCGGTTATCACAATTTGGCTAAAATGGCTTCGATTGCGTATACTGATGGATTTTATTATGTTCCGAGAATTGACAGAAATATCGTTGAGCAATACAAAGGCGATATTATGGTTTTGTCTGGGAATTTATACGGTGAAATTCCGAGTAAAATCCTGAACATCGGTGAAAACCAAGCCGAAGAAGCTTTAATTTGGTGGAAAGAACAATTTGGCGAAGATTTCTATCTGGAAGTAATGCGCCACAATCAGGAAGATGAAAATCGTGTAAATAAAACCTTGATTGAGTTTTCACAAAAACACAATGTCAAATTAATTGCAACAAATAACACCTATTATTTAAATAAAGAAGATGCCAATGCACACGACATTTTATTGTGTGTAAAAGATGGTGAAAAGCAAGCAACGCCTATTGGACGTGGACGTGGTTACCGCTACGGACTTCCAAATCAGGAATATTATTTCAAGTCGGAAGAAGAGATGAAAAAGCTCTTTGCCGATTTGCCAGAAGCGATTATTAACATTCAGGAAATTATTGATAAGGTCGAAATATATTCGCTTTATCGTGATGTATTGCTTCCGAAATTCGAAATTCCTGATGAATTTGTTGACCCTGAAGATGAAAAAGACAATGGTGTTCGTGGAGAAAATGCTTACCTGCGATATCTTACCATGGAAGGTGCCAAAAGACGTTATGGGGAAATAACCGAATCGATTCAGGAGCGTTTGGATTTTGAGTTAATGACGATTTCAAACTCTGGTTATCCAGGTTACTTTTTGATTGTACAGGACTTCATTGCCGAAGCTAGAAAAATGGACGTATCAGTAGGTCCTGGGCGTGGATCTGCAGCGGGTTCGGCCGTTGCATACTGTCTGGGAATTACCAATATTGACCCTATTAAATATGATTTGCTTTTTGAGCGTTTCCTAAATCCTGACCGTGTATCGATGCCCGATATTGATATTGACTTTGATGACGAGGGTCGTGGACGTGTAATGGATTATGTAATCAACAAATACGGTCAAAAACAGGTGGCGCAGATTATCACGTATGGTAAAATGGCAACCAAATCGGCAATTCGTGATACGGCGCGTGTACTGGATTTACCATTATTCGAAGCCGATAGAATTGCCAAACTGATTCCGGGAATGATGCCATCCAAATGGAATTTGGCGCGTTTTATTTCAGAAAGTGAAGAAGAAGTCAAAAAAGCACTTCGTTCGGACGAATTTGATAATGTAAAAGAATTAATCGCGATTGCCAATGAAGATGATTTGGCAGGAGAAACGATTCAACAGGCGAAAATTCTGGAAGGATCGATGCGTAACACTGGAATTCACGCTTGTGGGGTTATCATTACGCCGTCGGATATTACGAATTACGTTCCCGTAACAACTGCAAAAGATTCGGATTTATATGTAACACAATTCGATAACTCGGTTGCAGAAAGTGCCGGATTGCTTAAAATGGACTTCCTGGGTCTGAAGACCCTTACGCTGATAAAAGATACTGTAAAACTGGTAAAATACAGAACAGGAATTGATCTGGATCCCGATACATTTCCGATTGATGATGAAGAAACGTATGCGCTTTTCCAAAGAGGTGAAACCGTTGGAATCTTCCAATACGAGTCGCCTGGGATGCAGAAATACATGAAAGACCTGAAGCCAACGGTTTTTGGAGATTTAATTGCCATGAACGCCTTGTATCGTCCAGGGCCTTTGGAGTATATTCCGTCTTTCGTTCGAAGAAAAAATGGTGATGAAGAAATCAAATACGATTTAGATGCCTGTGCAGAATATTTATCTGAAACGTACGGAATTACCGTTTACCAGGAGCAGGTAATGCTTTTGTCTCAGTCTTTGGCAGGATTTACAAAGGGTGAGGCCGACGTCTTGCGTAAAGCGATGGGTAAGAAACAAAAAGACGTACTGGACAAAATGAAGCCAAAGTTTGTGGAGCAGGCTTCTGCAAAAGGTCACGATGCTAAAATTCTGGAGAAAATCTGGAAAGACTGGGAAGCTTTTGCAAGTTACGCCTTCAACAAATCGCACTCGACATGTTATGCATGGATAGCGTACCAAACGGCTTATTTAAAAGCACATTATCCTGCAGAATATATGGCAGCGGTACTTTCAAATAACATGAACGATATCAAGCAGGTTTCTTTCTTTATGGAAGAATGTAAACGTATGGGCTTGCAGGTTTTAGGGCCTTGTGTGAATGAATCGTATTATAAATTTACGGTAAATGATGAATATGCGGTTCGTTTCGGAATGGGAGCGATTAAAGGTGTTGGTTCCGGTGCCGTTGAAACGATTGTAGAAAACAGAAAAGACGGAAGATACAAATCGATTTTTGATTTAGCGAAGCGAATTGACCTTCGTGCAGCCAACAAAAAAGCGATTGAAAATTTAGCACTTGCCGGAGGATTTGATTCTTTTGAAGGAACAACAAGAGCACAATATTTCCACGATGATGGTGACGGAATTACTTTCTACGAAAAAGCAATGCGTTACGGGTCAAAATTTCAGGAAAATGAAAATTCATCTCAGGTAAGTTTATTTGGAGAAACCAGCGAAGTACAAATCGCAGAACCGGTTGTGCCTCCTTGTGAAGACTGGAGTACTATGGAAAAGCTTGCGAAAGAAAAAGAGGTTGTCGGAATCTATATTTCCGGGCATCCTCTGGATGATTTCAGGTTTGAGATGAAATACTTCTGTAACGCCCGACTCGAAGCGCTGAAAAATATGAATGATTATGTTGGCAAGAACCTTACTGTTGCCGGAATTATCAATAACGTACAGCATCGTGTGGCCAAAAACGGAAAGGGGTGGGCGGCATTCAATTTAGAAGGCTATGACGAAAGTTATGAGTTTAAGATTTTTGGAGAAGAATACCTAAAATTTCGACATTTTTTGATTCAGAATAATTTCGCCTTCATGAAAATTCTAATTAAGGACGGATGGGTAAATCATGATACCGGTAAAAAATCCGATCCAAGAATGCAGTTTGTAGAAGTGCGCCAACTACAGGATATTTTGGAATCCTTTGCAAAAAAACTGATTTTATTGCTGAATATTAAAGATCTTCATGCTGAGTTTATTCACAGATTAAGTCAGTTGTTTAATGCTTATAAAGGAGAGAATTCTGTAACTTTTGAAATTATGGAATTAGAAAACATAAAACGTCTGGTTGAGGTTGAAACGACAAGCGAATTTGAAGACACCGAAGATGCTGTTTTTGAGAATGATATTGATGATAATGAAGCCATTTCGGGAGAAGCTAAAATGCAGGAAGTGAAAGAGATTGAAGAAATAAAAGTGGTAACCAAACTGACGATGCCAAGCCGAAGATTAAAAGTTAAAATTTCGACTGAACTGCTGCAGGAATTAGAAAAAATGCAGATTAATTTTAAACTCAATTAAAATTTAACAGTTAAAATTTAATCAATAATGTGTTTTTTTGGTTAAAATTATGCGTGCATAGTAAATTATTTGGATATTAATTTTTAAATTGATAATTATGATAAGTTGTGTGGGAATGCTGTAATAAAAGAAATGTAATTTATTATATGTTTGTATCAAAATTAACAACAAAAATCATGAAAAAACACTTATTTCTAATAGGATTAATGGTTTGCTCCTTAACCACAATGGCGCAAACAGAAAATGCAGATAAACCTGAAAGCTGGTATTTTAAATTAGGAGGATCTTACTTCATTCAGACAGCTGCAACCGAATTTCCAATTGTAAATGGACAGGCACCTAATACAGATGTTTATGCTGCGGATGGCACTACTTTAATTTCGAGACAAACAAATCATGGTTCCTTTGGAGAAGGTTTTCGTTCTGGTTTAACTGCCGGATACCGTTTTTCAACACGTTTAGGAGTTGAAATGGGGATTAACTATTATTCCAGCGCTGATAAATTGATGGTTGAAACTACTAATCGTTTAGTGGCTACTTCGCCAACAAATATTTTTGTAACAGGAGATGCTGTTGGGAAAATCAGAGCTTGGGATTTATCACCTTCATTAGTGTTGTTTTTGGGAGAAACTAAAGGTTTTGAACCTTACACAAAAGTAGGAGTTATTGTTCCTATTCATGGAGATTTAACTATCGAAACGAATCGTGAATATTATACTGTAGCACCAACCAGAACAACAGTAGCAAAAACATATGCTGAAGATGTAGTAAAACCTAATCCAACTCTTGGTTTTATGGCAGCAATAGGAAGTTCTTATAAAATAGGTAAAAAACTGGCATTATTTGCTGAAATTGAATACAGAAACTTTACGGTTCACGGAGACACAAAAGAAACTACTGTGTTTACCGAAAATGGAGTAGATAAATTGCATACGCCATCTACTTTTAGACAGGATGCTTCGTATTCTGCAATTCATACTAATTATGTAGATAAATTAACTACAAGTTCTAATAGTAAAGTAACTAATGCAGCAGGTTTTGACAATACAAAAGCTACTGATGATATTAGTTCTTATGTTGGGATTTCTGGTGTAGGTTTGACATTTGGATTAAAATACAGCTTATAATTCCAAATTTTTATAGTTTACAAAAAAGAGGATATTCATAACGAGTATCCTCTTTTTTGCTTTTTTTTGTCATTTCGACGAAGGAGAAATCACACTAGTAATTCGACAAAGATTGGCTTCACTATGCGGAATTTCGCATGTGATTTCTCCTTCGTCGAAATGACAGAGTTTTATTTAGAATTTCTAAACTCCCTCAAAACTTCATCAATAACCCAGGTTGTTCTGGCTCCGGATGTTCCTTTTGACGGAGAAGCTCCTTCGTTTCCTAAAAGCTCCTGAATAACGGTTTCGATAAAAGGCTGTTGAATATGAAGCGGATTTTCAATCGTAAAACTTTCTTTTTCTCCATTCGCATATTCAATTTTAATGGGGTCTTCTCCAAAAGTAGAAAACGATATTTTGCCTTTATCACCTACAATTTCAGTATTGTCATAACGCTCAAAACTGGCGAAATTCCATAATCCGGAACCATGAATTCCGTTTTCGAATAAGAAAGACATCGAAACCGAATCTTCGGCAGGATAGGCGTGAAGCTGAGAAGTCGCATGCCCGCGTACGGATTTTATCGGACCTAAAACAAAATCTAAAAAGTCTAAAGTATGACAGGCCAGATCGACAAAGATTCCACCGCCTGAAAGATGTGGTAAAACCGTCCACGGGAGATTGATTTCATCATCATAACGTTCTTCAAAAGGATGGTACAAAACACAGTTTACGTGGCGTATGTTTCCTAATTTTCCCTGATCGATGAATTCCTTAATTTTTAAAAAACGAGGCAAAGATCTTCTGTAATACGCCACAAATAACGGAACATTGTGTGCTTTGCAGGCACTGATCATTTCGTTACATTCTTCAAAGGTCAGAGCCATTGGTTTTTCTACATAAACCGGTTTTCCGGCTTTGGCACACAAAATCGTATATTCTTTATGTGAAGATGGAGGCGTGGCGATATAAACGGCATCAACCTCCGGATCGTTGATTAAATCGACAGCGTTGGAGTACCATTTTGGCACATTATGGCGTTTGGCATAATCTTCGGCAAGGGCTGCGTCTCTTCGCATTACGGCAACCAAAGCCGAGTTTGGAGCTTTCTGAAACGCAGGTCCGCTTTTTACTTCGGTTACGTTTCCGCAGCCAATAATTCCCCATTTTATAATTTTCATTGTTTGTTTTTTTAAGTTATTTCAAATTTAAGTTTTATAAAAAAGTTAGCCACGAATTCACGAATTTATTTCACGCAGATTTTACAGATCTAAGCAGATTTAAATTGATTCAATTAAAAAAATCTGTGTGCATCTGCTAAAATCTATTTTAAATCTGCGTGAAATAAAAAATAAAGCCACGATATTCAGAAAAATAATTCGTGAATTCGTGGCTAAAAAAAATCTTAGATTAAAATCTTACTTTTTAGGTAAAGTTCTAAAACCCATATTGTAAAGCGTGAACGCCTGAATGTCTACGTTTTCCTGAATCGTAGCCGCAACAGATTTTCCTGCGCCATGACCTGCTTTAACGTCAATACGAATCAAAACCGGATTTTCCCCAGTTTGTTTTTCCTGCAATTCAGAGGCAAATTTGAAGCTGTGTGCCGGTACCACACGGTCATCATGATCTCCTGTAGTGACCATTGTAGCAGGATAATGTGTTCCTTTTTTAACGTTGTGGACTGGAGAATATCCTTTTAAATATTCAAACATTTCTTTGTTGTCCTGAGAAGTTCCGTAATCGTAAGCCCATCCTGCACCTGCTGTAAAGGCATTGTAACGAAGCATGTCCATAACTCCAACTGCCGGTAAAGCTACTTTCATCAAATTAGGACGCTGTGTCATAGTTGCACCAACCAATAAACCTCCGTTTGAACCTCCGCGAATCGCTAAGAAATCTGATGAAGTATATTTTTGAGCAATCAGATATTCGGCAGCAGCAATAAAATCGTCAAAAACATTTTGCTTTTGAAGTTTTGTTCCGGCATCATGCCATTTTTTTCCGTATTCACCACCGCCTCTTAAATTGGCAACAGCATAAACGCCGCCATTTTCCAGCCAAACCGCATTGGCAATACTGAAACTTGGTGTCAGACTGATATTAAATCCGCCGTAACCGTAAAGGATTGTCGGGTTTTTACCGTCTAGTTTTGTTCCTTTTTTATAGGTAATAATCATTGGAATTTTGGTTCCGTCTTTTGAAGTATAGAAAACTTGTTTAGACTCGTAATCTTCACTTTTGAAATCTACTTTTGGTTTTTGATATACTTCAGATTTACCCGATTTTGGCTCAAACGAAAAGATGCTTCCGGGAGTGGTGTAATTGGTAAAACTATAATATAATATTTTTTCAGTCTTTTTTCCGCCAAATCCTCCGGCTGTTCCAACTGCAGGAAGTTTGATCTCGCGAACTAATTTTCCGCTGTAATCGTATTGCTGTACAAATGAAACTGCGTCTTTGGTATAGTTGGCAAAGAAATATCCTGCTCCCGTTGACGGTGATAAAATATCTTTGGTTTCTTTAATGAAATCTTTCCAGTTTTCAGGCTTCGGATTGGCAACATCAACGGTTACGACACGTTTATTAGGCGCATTAAAATCGGTTTCGATGAATAATTTGCTTCCTTCGTTTTCAATGATATTGTTGTCACTGTTAAAGTTGTCCACAATCGTAACAATCGGACTGTCAGGTTTTGTTAAGTCTTTAATGTACAATTCATTTCCGTAAGTAGAATTGGCTGCGCTAATCACTAAATAATTATTGTCTTCGGTCACGGTTCCTCCAACATATCTTCTCTTTTGATCTCCGCCAAAAATGACTTTATCGTCTTTTTGGGAAGTTCCTAATTTGTGGAAATACAATTTATGCTGATCTGTTTTAGCAGATAATTCGCTTCCCTTTGGTTTGTCATAACTGGAGTAATAAAAACCTTCATTCTTATACCATGAAACACCGCTGAATTTTACATCAACCAAAGTGTCTTCCAGAACTTTTTTAGAAATTGCATCAATGATAATTACTTTTCTCCAGTCGCTTCCTCCTTCAGAAATAGCGTAAGCAGCTTTGGAACCGTCTTTAGAAAAATTCAATCCGCCAAGAGAAGTGGTTCCATCTTTAGAAAATGTATTTGGATCTAAGAAAACTTCTTCTTTGCCTTTTTCGTCTTTTCTGTAAACAACCGACTGGTTTTGTAATCCGTTATTTTTTGAATAGTAGGTAAATTTCCCTTCTGTAAACGGAGCTCCTATTTTTTCGTAATTCCACAGTTTTTCCATTCTTGCCTTTAATGCATCGCGAAACGGAATCTGATTTAAATAACCGTATGTAACCTCGTTTTGAGCCTTTACCCAGGCACCCGTTTCATTAGATTTGTCGTCTTCCAGCCAACGGTATGGGTCGCTTACCTGAGTGTTAAAATATACATCAACGGTTTCCCCTTTCTTTGTTTGCGGGTACTGAATTTTATTTTGTGCAAATGAAATTCCTGCAGTTGTCAGTGCCATTAATAAAAATGTTTTTTTCATGGTTTATTTTGTGTTTGTAACAAAAATATAAATTTTTGTTGGGAAAAATAATTTTAGGATATATAAGTCATATAAGTTTCATTCTAAGCATAATAATGTTAAATTGATGTCAGGCTGAGCGGAATCGAATCCCTTCTTTTCTACGAAAGCCTTCGACTACGCTCAGGATGACAATGATTTTAGAAAGAAAAATTCATTTCTTTTAAAACTACTTAATATGACTTATATGGTTTAAAAATGTTACAGATTAAAATTAATCCCCAAAACGATATTTCGTCCAATGTTTGGGATTCCGTCTGTTTTTAGCCTTGAAAGGTGTGCGATATATTTTTTATCGAATAAATTATTTCCGTTCAGGTTTACATCAAAAGCCGTTTTTCCTAGTTTTACTGTTCCTCCAAAGCCTAAATTCACCAAAGTATAGCCTTTTGAAGCGGTTTCAAAGCCACTCACATTATCCTGATCAAAAGTCGAAGAAACGTTTAAGGAAGCATAACCTCCTTTGAACCAGTTTTTGATGTTGAATTCGGTTCTAAGTGTATTATTCCAGTTGTTGGCAGGAATTAAAGGTAAATAATCATCGTTGTCTTTTTTACCGGTTACAGTTTCAAAGCTGGTTTCAAAATGCAGCCAGTCTAATGGGTGTGGGTGAAGGTGCAGTCCAACTTCTCCTCCAAATAATTTTGCATTGTCCTGCACGTAAGCAAAAACATCATTATTGTCTAAAACATCTCCGGTTGGCGAAGTATAAATGTAGTTGTTTACGTGGTTATAAAATCCGTTTACAAAGAATTCAAAATGGGAGTTTTTATACTCTAAATTCAAATCGGTCTGAACGTTTTGTTCGGTTTTCAAATTGCTGTTTCCAATTTCATAACGATTGGTTCCTTCGTGAACACCGTTTGAAGTCAGCTCGGCTAAATTAGGCGCTCTGAATCCGGTAGCTACATTTAATCGGAGTGTCACTGGTTCCCCTAATTTTGTTTTATATCCTAATGAAGCATTAAAACTGTCAAATGACCGGTCCAGAGCTTCAAAAGAACCTTCTTCGCCTGTAGTTCCGTGTGCTTCAGAAGTAACATTTCGGTTGTCAAAACGTAAACCGGCTTGCAAAACGCTGTTATCCCATTCGTAATTGGCAGTTCCGAAAACACCAAAATCATTTGTAGTTGCATTTGGAATCAAATATTCTTCTCCGGAATTTGTATTGGTCTGATGCATTCCCTGAACACCTAAAATGGCTTCAATTTTACCGAATTTAGGAAAATGATATTTTGCATTATAGTTAAAAGTATTCAGTTTCATTCTAAGAGCAGCATCATTGCTGTCTTCAAATTCGCTTCTGTCATTAGAAATATAACCCAAATCAACGTCCAGTTTTGAGGTTTCGAAAAAGATTACATTATTTAAACTAAACAAATGATTGTAAATCCCCTGTCTTGGAAATTGTGTGTCTTTGCTCGAAGATTGTTCTGCGATCCCGTCCTCCGGAATTCCAATGTCTAATTTATTGTAGTTGTATCTCAAAACACTTGAAAAAGTAGCGTTGCTGTACCCGATTCCGGTTTTAAAATCAGTTTCGTTGTAACGCGAATTGGTTACACGGTCGCCATCGGCAATTTTATAATCAGAATGGGTGTTGAAGCTTCCGCGTGCTAAAAATTTCCAGTTGTCTGTAGACGTTTTTAATCCGATAGAAGAATTGCTTCCTTGTGTATTGGTAAAATATTTTTGGCTAAAATTGGCTTTGAAATCCCCCGCATCAGCAAATTTTTCAGGGTTGAAATACAGAACACCTCCCAAAGCATCAGAACCGTACAATAAAGAAGCCGGTCCTTTGATTACTTCGACACTTTCGATTCCGGCATCATTCAAACCCAGGCCATGTTCGTCTCCAAACTGCTGATTTTCGATGCGAACACCTTGTGAATACACCAAAACACGGTTTCCGCTCAATCCACGGATTACGGGTTTACCAATAGAAGTTCCCGTAGAAATCTGAGAAACTCCCGGAATTGTCGCCAGACCTTCAATCAAAGTTGAAGTTCCTTTTTGCTGTAAGGTTTTAATGCTTTCGTGATCAATTTTCATCACGTTTTGCGATTGCAGTTTGTTAAAAGGCGTAGAAACCACCACTTCGTCCATTTCCAGAATTGATTCTAAAAGGGTAATATCAAGTGTGTTTTCTTTTACAAGCTTGACAATGGTTTTGTTTTGATTGGCATATCCCACATAAGAGAAGGAAAGGCGCAGGTTTCCGTTTGGAAGATTCCTTAATTCATATTTTCCGTTCTCATCTGTTGTAGTTCCTTTGTGTAACTCGGGAGCGTAAACAGAAACACCCGGTAATGGCTGATTTTGATTGTCGGTAACGGTTCCTGAAACCGAATTCTGGGCAGTAAGTATACCCGTAAACCCTAAAATAAGGGCAATTATTATTTTTTTCATTTGAAAATGATTGCTATAGTTAATTGATTTTTCTTTTTAAATGGTATCAAAAGAAAAGTGAAGTTTGCCGATTCTCCTTAAAATGAAGATCAGGGAAACTGAACTGAGTTTTAAATTCAATTAAAAGATTTATTTTTTTATCGAAACTTTATGAAACTATAGCTAATGGAGGACCACGAAGGGTGTAAAGACTTCCTGTAAAAGAGATGAAACATTCTGAAAATCCAAAGAAATAAGGGATTTCCTGATGATTGCTGAAAAACTGAAATGCAAATTTTTCAGGAGTTATGTAGCTTCCAAAAGCAAAATGACAGATAAAACAAGTATCATCGTTATGATGCTGGTGCGTAATTTCGCCATTGGTATCATTGTAACTATGATGACATTTTTTTTCTGAAAGCTGTTGAGTGATGTGTTCATAACTGTGTACAGACTGAAACAGTATCGATAATAATACCATCAATCCCAAAGAAAAACCTGTTATGAGCTGTCTTCTTTTCATTTCACGGCAAAGGTATAAAAGGTAATTTTAAAAATATTTGGTTTTTACTCTTTTTATTGAAAATAATGCAACAAAATATTTAATAACAGCTGAAAACAGAATAATTGCCATTAAGAGAGTTTCGTAAACTATCATTATCTTATATTTGTGAGTCTAATAAATGAGTTCAAAAAACGTTTATTCTGAAATCCCATTTAACCAAAACACTATGCGATTCTTTTTTAGTTGTTTATTTCTAATATCGTTTTTCAATGTTTTTTCTCAAGAAGAAAAACCTGAAGTTAAACCCGAGGTTAAAATTGATTCTTTGTACAGAGAAGATCAGTTTTATTTTTCGGTAGGTTATAATCTTATGGCGCAGACTCCCGAAGGTTTTTCACAGGATAAATTTTCTGCGGGGATTTCCGCCGGTTTTTTGCGTGATATGCCTGTTAATAAAAAAAGAACCCATTCTATTGCAGCAGGTTTAGGACTCACGTATCAGAATTTTTTTCAAAACCTGACGATTTCTAAGGGACCTGATGAAGTATTGATATATGGCGTCAACGATTATAATGAGTTTGTCTCAAATAAATACAGACAATATCTGGTCGATCTTCCAATAGAGTTCCGATGGAGAAATTCTACTTACGAAAGTCATAAGTTCTGGAGGATTTATGCGGGTTTTAAATTCAGTTATGTTATCGCCAGTAAATCTGTTCTGGATGACGGAGAAACGACATATACCGTTAAGAATAGCAAAGATATTAATGCTTTTCAGTACGGTGCCACCATTGCTGCGGGTTACAATACATGGAATGTTTATTTTTATTATGGATTAAACCCTTTGTTTAATGATGTAAAAACGGTTTCGGGAGAAGATGTCAAAATGAGGACTATGTCTGTAGGGCTTATTTTCTACATTTTATAACCACAAATACAAAAATAAAATCTGCGGAATTACCCCAACGAAAAACCCTATTATCAGTTCCTTATACGTATGAGCCTTCATTTCCAGACGTGAGGAAGCCACAATTCCGGTCAGAAAAATAAAAAGAGCAGACCAGTACGGATTGTGCAATTGCAGATGCATATTCAATCCGATAACAAAGACGGTTAAACCACTAATAGCCATCATGTGCAGGCTGACTTTTATCTTGAAAATAGCATAAATCAAGGCAAAAATAGTACTGAATAATCCGCCGAGAAAGAAGAAATGCAGTTCAGGATAACGACTTATTACGATGCTTCTCTTTACAAGCAGGATCAGCAAAAAACTAAGCAGAGTTAACGGAATAATACGTTGGGATGTGTCAGGGATCATTACAGATTTTACATTTCCGGTAGATTTTAGCAATAAGAAAAATAATATCGGAACCACAAAAGTGATAATCAGAATCTGAAATAAAACAAAATATTTTTCCTGAATGGTAAATACATCTCCTTTGTAAAAAAGATAGAATAACGCAGCGTAAACCGATATGAAAACCGGATGTAAAATATAAGAAAACAGTGGAAGTATTTTTTTCAAAATGCAAGGAATTGAGGTGTTCAGCAAATATAGACCAAATATAAACAGGTTTTTGTTAACCATTTATTTTTTAGGAAAAACACAATTCTTTTCGGGCTTTAATGTTTAAATTTGAAAAAAAGAAATTTCTACATGAGCGTAAATTTAAAAAGCCTTGTATCGGTTCTTCATGCTGGCTGGACCGGCTCTGATGCCACTGCTTTTATTGACCATATTTCTATAGACAGCCGTTCGCTTCAAAATGGTCCGCAGACTTTGTTTTTTGCATTGTCGGGAGTGAATAATGATGCACATCTGTATGTTGCAGAACTGATTGAAAAAGGTGTGCGGAACTTTGTAGTCGAATATATTCCTGAAAATTGTGCCGAAAAAGCTAATTTTTTAATAGTGCCATCAACTCTGGAAGCGCTTCAAAAATTTGCCGCTTATCACCGTCACCTTTTTGATTTTCCTGTTATCGGATTAACGGGAAGTAACGGAAAAACGATTGTAAAAGAATGGCTTAATTTTTTACTAAGCCCTGATTATAATATCATCAGAAGTCCAAAAAGTTATAATTCGCAGGTTGGCGTGCCGCTTTCTGTGGTCGCCATTAACGAAAAACATAATTTAGCCATTTTTGAAGCCGGAATTTCAACGGTGAATGAAATGGAGAAACTCGAAAAAATCATTAAACCCACAATTGGAATACTGACCAATATTGGGACTGCGCATGATGAAGGGTTTTTAAACTTAGTACAAAAAATTGATGAAAAACTGCTTCTGTTTAAAGACTGCCCGGTTATTATTTATCAGAAAAATGAAATTGTAGATTCCTGTTTGTCTCAGTTTGCCGCAGAATATATGCTGCATCCCCGAAAACTTTTTTCATGGAGCTACAATGATAAAACGGCAGATATTTTTATTTCGAAAAAAGAAAGTAAAAATGAAGCGACAGCCATTCAGTATCAATATAAAAATGAAAAGCATGTTTTGAAAATCCCTTTTAGCGATTCGGCTTCTGTAGAAAATGCTGTTTCGTGTTTGTTGACCCTGCTGTATTTTGAGTATGATCCTGAAACGATTCAAAATCGTATGCAGGGATTGTATCCGGTTGAGATGCGTCTGGAGGTCAAAAACGGAATCCATAATTGCAGTATTATTGACGATAGTTACAGTTCTGATTTTCAGTCACTTAAAATAGCGCTGGATTTTCTGGAAAGCCAAAAAAAGAATGCCTCTAAAACGGTTATTTTATCGGATATTTTTCAAAGCGGATTTTCAAACGAAGAATTGTATTCTAAAGTTTCACAATTAATCGCTGCGAATAAAGTCAATCGTGTTATCGGAATCGGAGCAACCATTTCATTATTTAAAGACAAATTTTCGAATTGCATAACCTATCAAAACACGGCCGAATTTGTAAATGATTTTGAAAATCTGAGTTTTGTAAATGAAACCATTTTAATAAAAGGAGCAAGGTCGTTTCAGTTTGAAGAAATTGTATCATTGCTCGAAGAGAAAACACATGAAACCATTCTTGAAATAAATCTGAATTCAATCAGCCATAACTTAAATTTCTTTAAATCTAAATTAGCCAATGATGTAAAAATCATGATTATGGTAAAAGCATTTGGCTATGGAAACGGAGGATTGGAAATAGCAAAACTGCTGGAACATCATAAGGTTGATTATTTGGGTGTGGCTTTCGCCGATGAAGGAATTTCGCTGAAAAACGGCGGAATCAAATTACCCATCATGGTTTTAAACCCCGAATCGACGAGTTTTGCATCTATTATTCAGTATCAGTTAGAGCCTGAAATTTATAGTCTGAAAGGCTTAAATGCCTTTTTGAAAATTGCACGTGAAAAGAATTTAAAAGATTTTCCAATTCACATCAAACTTGATACTGGAATGCACCGCCTGGGTTTTGAAGAAAACACAATAGAGGAATTGATTGAAACTTTAAAAGGAAATTCAACGGTTCGTATTCAGAGTATTTTATCACACATGGCGACGAGCGATGATATGAAATATTATGATTTTGCAATGTCCCAGATTCGATTATTCGAAAAACTGTCTTCAAAATTAATGAATGAATTAGGTATAAATCCGATTCGACATATTCTGAATACTTCCGGAATTAGTAATTTTCCGGATGCGCAATATGATATGGTACGTTTAGGAATTGGTCTTTATGGCGTTTCAAACGATGCTTCAGAACAAAAATATCTGGAAAATGTAGGGACTTTAAAATCGATCATTTCACAGATCCGAACCATTCCCGCAGGCGACAGCGTAGGTTACGGCAGAAGGTTTATGGCCGAAAAAGAAACCAAAATTGCAACAATACCGATTGGTTATGCAGATGGAATTTCAAGATTGTGGGGCAACGAAGTAGGATATGTAACGATCAAAAATCAAAAAGCACCTATTGTAGGAAGCGTCTGTATGGATATGCTGATGGTAAATGTGAGCGAAATTGATTGCAAAGAAGGCGATTCAGTAATCATTTTTGGCGAATCTCCAACGGTAACTGAGATTGCAAAAGCCCTAAAAACGATTCCGTATGAAATTCTGACCAGTATTTCACAGCGTGTAAAAAGGGTGTTTTTCAGATAATTTTAAAAGACTTTTCGAAAAATTACGTATTTTCGGGTTTAATTAATCTAATCTAAAATATAACAATTATGGGATTTTTTTCAGAATTTAAGGCATTTGCAGTGAAAGGCAATGTAGTTGATCTTGCTGTCGCTGTAATTATTGGAGCTGCTTTTGGTAAGATTGTAAGTTCATTTATCGAAGACGTAATTACACCTTTAGTATTAAAACCAGCTTTAGAAGCGGCACATTTAGAAAAAATTCAGGATCTTACGGCTTTTGGCGGCGTAAAGTACGGAATGTTTCTTTCGGCGGTAATTAACTTTATAATTGTGGCATTTGTTTTATTCCTGATTATTAAAGGATTAAATAATCTTAAAAAGAAAGAAGAGCCAGCACCCAATCAACCAGCCGCGCCTACTCAGGAAGAACTCCTTACACAGATTAGAGATCTTTTGAAAAATAAACAATAATACAATATACCGCTACACTAAGTCTAACTTAACCGTTCCTTAATTGGGGGCGGTTTTTTTGTTTTGTTTAATTTGTAACAATTTGTTATTTTTTGTGAATCGAATTGTATTCCTTTTTATTATCCTTACTTTTGCAATCTAAATTAGAACATTCATAATAAAAAATATAAAAATGAGAATAGCGGTTGTAGGCGCCACCGGTATGGTTGGCGAGATAATGTTAAAAGTTTTAGCGGAGAGAAATTTTCCGGTTACAGAATTAATTCCAGTTGCTTCAGAGAAATCTGTTGGTAAAGAAATCGAATATAAAGGTCAGAAATATAAAGTTGTTGGTTTGCAGACTGCAGTTGATTTAAAAGCAGATATTGCTGTTTTCTCTGCAGGAGGTGATACTTCATTAGAGTGGGCTCCAAAATTTGCGGCTGCCGGAACAACGGTTATTGACAATTCATCTGCTTGGAGAATGGATCCTACTAAAAAATTGGTAGTTCCTGAAATCAATGCTTCGATTTTAACTAAAGAAGACAAAATTATTGCCAATCCAAACTGCTCTACTATTCAGATGGTGTTGGCTTTGGCTCCTTTGCATAAAAAATACAATATCAGAAGAATTATAGTTTCGACGTATCAGTCTATTACCGGAACAGGTGTAAAAGCGGTGAGACAATTAGAAAATGAATACGCTGGTGTTGAAGGGGATATGGCTTACAAATATCCAATTCACAGAAATGCGATTCCACAATGTGATAGTTTCGAAGCTAACGGATACACAAAAGAAGAAATGAAATTAGTTCGTGAAACTCAAAAAATCCTTTCGGATAACACTATCAGAGTTACGGCTACTGCTGTTCGTGTTCCTGTTGTTGGAGGTCATAGTGAGGCTGTAAATGTGGAGTTTACAAACGATTTTGAAGTAAATGAAGTTCGCGAAATTTTACAAAACACAGATGGAGTAGTGGTTCAGGATGATCTGGATGCATTTTCTTATCCAATGCCTTTATTTGCTGAAGGTAAAAATGAAGTTTTTGTTGGAAGAATCCGTCGTGACGAAAGCCAGCCAAACACATTAAACATGTGGATCGTTGCAGATAACTTAAGAAAAGGAGCTGCTACAAACACCATCCAGATTGCAGAATACTTAATTCAGGCAGGTCTGGTATAACAGAAGGTTAAAAATTGTTTATAGAAAAAAACCGTAATTATTAAATGTGATTACGGTTTTTTTGTGTTTTTTAAAGAATGGTTGTTAGCCGAAATTTTGAAAAATAAAATTAAACAACATTTAAAGCTATTGCAACCATTAAACCAGCAAATAAAAGAAAAACAGAAGAACTTAATAAAAACCATAGTGCTTTTTGAAACCCTTTGCTCTTTAAGTCCCGAAGAACCAAAATAGAGTTTGTGAAAGAAAAAACTACAAGAAAAAAACTCAAAAGCAAAGCACTAACACCTACATACTCATATATCCAACGAAACTCAACTGAAAATCTAAATCTCTCAACCCAATGTTTTGTTGCGCAACTTGAAACAAACAAAACCGGAATAGCAATGGCGAATTTTTGTGTTTGATGCAACTGAATGTGCTTTTTCATATTTCTAATTTGGTTTAAAAATAAATATTCTTTTCAGAACTCTCTATTTTTTGTAAAACCAGTAATTAAACATTGTCAATAAATAAACATCTTTTGTTAAAAAACTATTGACTGAATAAAAAAATATCTTATATATTCGTAAAACTATATTTTTATCTTTTAATTATTAAGAATACAATTTATTTTATGAGTAAAACTTCAACAAAAGGAATTTGGAAAGTGCTTTCGGCCTCTTCTATGGGAACAATGATTGAATGGTATGATTTCTATATTTTTGGAAGTTTGGCCGTTGTAATTTCAACCAAGTTTTTTCCGGGCGACAATCCAACTGCAGCCTTTTTATCAACATTGGCAACTTTTGCTGCGGGGTTTGTAGTTCGTCCTTTCGGAGCTTTATTTTTTGGAAGACTTGGTGACATTATTGGTCGTAAATATACTTTTATGGCTACTTTATTATTAATGGGTGGTTCTACTTTTTTGATAGGCTGTATTCCGAGTTATGAAACGATTGGATTTATAGCTCCTTTATTGGTTTTAATCTTACGTCTGTTACAAGGGCTTGCTCTTGGAGGAGAATATGGCGGAGCAGCCACGTATGTTGCAGAACACGCTCCGGTTGGGCAACGCGGGTATTGGACATCCTGGATTCAGACTACCGCAACAGTGGGATTATTTATTTCATTGATGGTAATTCTGGCTACAAAAACAGTCCTTTCTGCTGAAGATTTCGATATTTGGGGATGGCGTGTTCCGTTTTGGGTTTCAATCGTTATGGTTGGGGTGTCTTACCTTATTAGAAAAAACATGGACGAATCCCCTGAATTTGCAAAAGCCAAAAAAGAAGGCACAACCAGTTCAAATCCGTTAAAAGAAAGTTTTGGAAACCGTTATAATTTAAAATTTGTATTGCTTGCTTTGTTTGGTGCTACAATGGGGCAGGGGGTTGTTTGGTACACCGGACAATTTTATGCCATGAGTTTTATGAAAACAGTCATGAACGTAGAATCTTCACAAGTTGATACTTTACTGGGAATTGCACTTTTACTTGGTACTCCTTTTTTTATTGTATTTGGATGGCTGAGTGATAAAGTAGGAAGAAAATATATTATGATGGGCGGTATGCTGCTTGCAATTTTTCTGTACAGGCCAATTTACAAGGCCATGTACACCATAACTGATACCACTCTTAAAACAGAAATTACAGAAAAAACAAAGACTACAGTTGAACTAACTGCCGCTAAAGATTCTGTTTATACAACTCATAAAGAATTTAGCGACGGAACAGTCTTGATTGAAAAAACGACGCATTTTGCTGCTAAAAAAGATGCTCAGGTTTCTACAGCTGTTACCATCAGTACCAGCGATGAATGGAATTTGATTCTTTTGGTATTTGTTCAGGTTTTATTCGTTACTATGGTTTACGGGCCGATTGCTGCCTTTTTAGTCGAAATGTTTCCGGTTAAAATCAGATACACTTCTATGTCGTTGCCTTATCATGTTGGAAACGGAATTTTTGGAGGTTTGCTTCCTGCGATTTCGACTTATTTTGTAACGCATGCAAAAAATTCAGGCAAAGCCGATTTCTATCTGGACGGACTTTGGTATCCGATCGTGATTGCGTCAATCTGCTTTGTAATTGGAATGATTTATATCGATAATAAAAATAAAACTACTCACCTTTAATCTACTGAAAAATGAATTTTATTAAAAAAGCCTTAGGAATTCTGTGGATCATATTAGCCGTTGCCGCAGCCTATTTTTGTGTGTTTGAATTTGGCCTTCCAAAATTTTTATCTGACCAGCAGGAAGATTTAGTTTTCGGAATCATCATATTATTTATCCTTACTCCTCTGATTGTTTTGGGACTCGGAATTTTCGGGTACTTTTCACTGACGGGAGAATATGATAAAGAATAACTATCTAACCATTTATTGCAAAGGCTGTCCATATGCGGACAGCCTTTTTGCATTACTAACCTAATTAATCTACCAAATATTTACTTTTTAATGAATTTTATAATCTGGATTTTATCATTCGTATCTAATGTTTTTATAATATATAGTCCAGGTTTTAAATCGCTTACGCCAAATTGAAAATCAGGATTTTTATCAGTTGTAAAACTTTTTACCAACTGACCGGTAACAGCATAAATCTCCACTTTTTCAGCAGCAAAATTCAATGTAAAATAATTCGAAACAGGATTTGGATACAAACTCACCGTATTTCCTTTTTCAAAATCTTCAATAGCCAGACTGGCCTGTTTGTTTCCGTAAATTCTGAATTCTCCCGGAGGAATACTTATTGCAGCATTCACATCAGTAACATTTATTGTAGAATTGTCCATCAAATTGTACCAGGTTCCCGGATATGAAAAACCGGTAGCGACGTTTTGTGTGGTTACATTAAAATTGGCTACAATCAAAACATCTTTAAGCTGAGCTGAATTTAAAGCTGCATTGGTAATTTTGATGTTTGGATATAAAGAACTTGTGTTTGCCATTGTTGCTGTTCCGGAAAATACCGGTTCTTTGGTTTTTAACGTAATCATTTTAGCCCAGTCATTGTAAATTTTATTTCTGTCTGAGTTTGCCAGCCAGCTTCCTGTCCATTGTGGCTGTGGTTTGGTGTCTAGTTTACAGTCTCCGCTAATGGTTGCTGACTGATCGTTTACAGTTCCATTATTACAAGTGAAGATTGAAGAATCCCAGCCTAAATCTCCAAAATGCCAAATCATTTTTGGTCCCGGAACTAATAATGAAACCGCGCCAATAGCCGACATTCTTGACAAAGCTGTACTTAGTATTTTTACGTTGTGAGCAGCATTTGTCGAATTTCCGTATTGAATATTTTTATACATCAGGCGTTCCTCGTCGTGACTTTCTGCATAACCTATTAAACGATGCGAAGTAAAACCACGGCTTGAACTTGTCATTCTCGAAATATTACCTGTGTAACCCATAGATAATTCATTATAAGCACCGTTTAGATTTCCCCACATCATGATTCCTTTGCTTGGCGATTCTGCAATTTTATAATTTGCCCATTGCTGTTCTTCCAAATCAGTTCCTAAGTGTTCAAAAATAGTATAATGCGTAGGATCCAGACTCCATGAATAATCTGCGTACGATTTTAAAACATCAACCCTGTCCTGCTGATAAGCATTCGTGCATGTTTCGTCTGAAGCAGTACAATTTTGCGTAAATCCTTTCGTTAAATCCCAACGCAAGCCGTCAATTTTGTATTCTTCAATCCATTGTTTTACAACACGTTTTACATAATTCTGAGTTCTGATGGACTGATGGTTAAAATCTTCCCCAACATTATAACTGTGTCTGGCGGTAGTATTAAAATAAGGGTTTTCAGTAGTTGGTGATCCGAAACCGTCTCCGTCAGGATCGTTCATCCACATTCTGACCATCGGATTTCTTCCGAAAGCGTGATTTAAAGCCACATCCAGAATAACTGCGATTCCGTTTTGATGACATAAATCGATTAATTCTTTTAATTTATCCGAAGTTCCGTAGAATTTATCCAGAGCCATGTGGAAAGAAGTGTTATAGCCCCAGCTTTCATTACCTTCAAATTCCATTACCGGCATTAATTGAATCGCATTTATTTTCAGGTTTTTAAAATAATCAATTCTGTCAATCAGGCTTTGATAATTTCTGTTGGCATCAAAATCACGAACCAAAACCTCATAAACCACCAATTTATCTTTTTCCGGTTTGGTAAAATTGGTAACCTGCCAGTTGTATGGCGTTTGTCCGGTTTTTAAAACCGTAACTTCAAATTGCTGTCCGGATGGATAAACCGGCATATTTGGATAATTGGCAGCAGGAATCGAAGCATCATCATAAGGAGATAAAACTAAAGTAGAATAGGGATCTGCTACTTTAACTAATGAAGGTGAATTGGCCAAAGGAGTAGCATCACCTACCCAATATTGATACGTATTATTTGTTCCCGAAACCAAACCGGATAATTCAAGCCAGAATTTTCCCGAAACCGGATCTTTTTTCATGGCATACGCCGATGATGGCTGCCAGTTATTAAAACTTCCGGCTACGTAAACAAAATCTTTTAAAGGAGCATCCAGAACCAAAGTCGCCTTTGTGACATCGGCTGTGTTATAATTGATTCCGTCCACTAAACCGGCAGGCATAGCTTCTGAAACTGTATTGGGATTTACAATAACCGAAAACTTTTTTGAAATTGTGGTAGCTCCCTGCGTTACCAATAATTCATAACTCTGATTTGTAGTAATGTTAGTATGACTAAAGGAATAACTTGTTGTACTTGCATTTGTATTAATCGTGTTTCCATTTGATTTTAATACATAACTCGCAACACCATTAGTATTGGTAGCAGCAATATTAAAAGTAGCTCCTGATGCTAAAATTGTGGCGCTGTTTTCTGTCGGAGCAGTAAGAGCAACCTGAAAAGTACCGACTTCTACTAAAATATCCTGTGATTTTTTATCTCCGGTTCCGTCTTTGGCTTTGATTAAAAAACCAATTCGCCCAATTCCGGTGGCATTGAAATAAGTTGCCGGAGTTATGGTTTTGGTGTAAGTATCTGTTCCTGCATTGTACGTAAATGCGCTGCCTGCGCTTGAAGCCGTCCAGGAACCGTTGTCTGCTGTTCCTTTTGAAGTAGTGTCATTAATATCAAAAGCCCATGCCCACATGTATAATTCGTGAGTTCCGGCAACTCCCCATGTGGTTTCATTGATACTGCTTCCGTTTATGGTAATGGTAATAGAATTTGTTTCTTCAAAAGTAGCCGGACTTACAGAATAAGTTACGGTTTGTTGTTGTGCAAAAACTGCAGCTGACAACATCAGGAATATTGTTAGTAAATTTTTTTTCATAAAGTTAGAGGTTAGATAGTCTGATTAAAAAAAGGCTACCCGCAGATAGCCTTTTTACTTGAATCAAAAATTACTAATTTTTAGTAACGGTGTATTTTTTTGCAATAAAATCAGCAACAATAGTATAGTTTCCTGCTGCTGGAATCGGAATATTAGCTCCGCCTGCATCCAAAGTTCCGTCATTTCCATTATCTCCGTAATTTGTTGTCCAGCCGTCATCTAATCTGAATTTGATTTCACCAACAACTAAATTCATTGTGATTGAATATTTTTTAGTAGCTGAATTATAATCTAAATTAGCATCAGTTCCCCAGCCGTCACCACCTGTAACTGGTGCTGTTGCACTACCAATTATACCCCAGTTGTCCCATGCCGGATAAGGAGTAACTTTGATGGTGTAAGAATTTGATATTTGAGGAATTGATCCAACAGCTCCAACAGTAGATTTGATACGCACATCAATCTGACCTTCAGCAAAAGGTGCCAAACCAATATTTAAAGCAGCAGCATTTAGTTCTGCAACAGTAAAGTTTTTAAACTTGTCTGTAGTTGTACCCGCAACAGATGGAGATTCAAAGTTCGTTCCGGCTTTTGCCATTTCTATGCTATAATTCACAACTGTTGTACTTCCTTCATATTGTGCATCGTCCCAAACAAAGGTAGTGGCAAGACCAGCAGCGTTTTCAAGTTTAAGTACAAGATTGAAATCTGATTTAGGGCTTAGTAATACCGGAGCAGTTGCAGCCTCTACTACAGGTCTGCTTTCTACATCATCTGCATTACATGATACTGCTAAAACACCAACAAATGCAATTAAAATTTTATATATATTTTTCATTTTTTTTATTTTTTAAGGTTAGTTATATCCTGTATTTTGTTTTAAAGTAGGGTTTGCCTGAATAGTTCGTGACGGAATAGGCATTAAGTCTCGGAATGAATCTGTGCCGCTTCCATTTTTAACACCACCTTTCCATTGCCAGATTTTTGAACCTCCTGTGAATTTGCCAAAACGAATCAAGTCTGTTCTTCTGTGGCATTCCCAAAACAATTCTCTTCCTCTTTCATCTAAAATAAAATTAAGGTTTAGGTCTGAAGAAGAAATAGTTGTAGCACCCGCTCTTGTTCTGATTTTGTTGATATAGCCTGTAGCAGTAGCTAAGTTTCCTGAAGCTGCACCTCTTACAGTTGCTTCTGCATACATTAAATAGACGTCTGACAATCTGAACATTGGGAAATCAGTATCCGGAATATCTGTTTTTTGAGCAGCAGAACCATCAGAGTTTAGATTCGTATATTTTCTAACGGCATATCCGTTACTAAATACTCCATAATTAGCAATATCCAGAGTTTGTCCGTCGGTAAAGAAAGTTCCTCTTTTGTCACCAGTAGCTGTTTCATCCGGGAATAGTTTTACAAACTCAGGTCTTGTTCTGATACCTGACCAGCCTCCGTTCATTCCCTGATCTCCGGCATTCATTTTTCCTCCAATAGAAGCATGCAGAATAAAACTCATTCCGCCACCTGTTGCTCTGATGGCAATTCCGTCGCTAACAACTGGGAAAATAAATTCGCTTTGAGCACCATTTCTGTTATTATCAGCAGAAAACAGGTAACGGTAAGGAACATCTGCAAAAGTATATCCTGAAGTTGTAATGATTTCGTTGCATAATACTGCAGCTTCATTAAATTTTTCAGTTCCTATGTATACTTTGGCATTTAAATAAATTTGAGCCAATAAAAATTTAGCGGCAGTTTTATCAACCCTCCCGTATTCATTGGTTTTTGAAGCAGCAAGACCGTTGTCCATATCTTTTAGTTCTGACTCAATAAAAGCAAAAACTTCAGCTCTTGATTTTTGTACAGGGTAAAAAAGTCCAACCGGATCTGCTTCTGTAGTAATAGGCACATTTCCGAACAAATCCATTAAGTTATAATATGAAAATGCTCTTAAAAAGCGAGCTTCTGCTCTTAATGTTGCGATTTCTGCTTTCAGGTTTGCATCAACACCTCTTTCGGTTAATTTTTCATCAGTAGTTTGTCTTAAAAATTCATTAGCAACACTAATTTCATAAAAAGCTCTTGAAAAAATTCCATATAAAAACTGATTACTAGGACTCCATGTCTGACCATTTAAAGCTGGAAGTCCGTCGTCATTCCAGGCTACAATTGCTTCGTCAGTTGGGAACTCCTGTGTTACAAATAATAATCGCAAATAACTGCTGAAATCACCTCCAAGTCCCGAGATGTCAGGTAATGCATCTCCATCATTACCTCCTACATACAAACCTGCATAAAGCTTTGCTATTACCTGTTTATAGGATGCTGGATCTTTAAAGAAAGCTTCAGACAAAAATTCATCATCATCCGTAGGAGTCACATTCAAATCGTCGGTACACGAAGTAAGTGTCATACTTAATCCTAAAACCAATAGGAGAAAATAAGATATATATTTAAATGATATTTTCATTTTATTTATTTTTTAAAATTTTATTTTCAAAGTACTATTAGAAACTTGCATTTACTCCAAACAAGAAAGTTCTGGCTCTTGGGTAAACATTATTGTCTATACCATTGAATTTCTCCGGATCTAAACCATCGTATTTCGTAAGAACAAAAACATTCTGAATACCTGCAGTAAATCTTAATGAAGCTGCTTTTAGCAATGATTTGTCAAAAGTGTATCCAACTACGATATTGTCTAACTTGATGAAAGAAGCATCTTTGATATAGTAATTTGAATAATTACGCACTGTTCCGTTTGAATTACTTTCAGTTGTAAATCCTGTATTATAATAATCAGTAGTAATATTAGACAAATCGGTCTGTCTTCTTAAACCTGCTTCCAAATAACCTTTATCAGAACTCACATTATCATAGATGTAATTTCCTAAACTGGCTCTCCAGTTCATTGTAAAATCAAACTTTTTGTAGTTTAAAGTAGAAAACAATCCAAAAGTATAATCGGCTGTAGGCTTGTGAAATTTATAACGGTCAGCATCAGTAATAGCGCCATCGCCATTTCTGTCTACATAAGCTCCCTGAATAGGTTTTTTGTTCGCATCATATAATTGCTCAAATACAAAGAATGAATTTGGGGCAAATCCTTCAGAATGTATCAATACCTGATTTCCTGTTCCTCCGGCAATAATATCACCTGTAATGTATCCTTGAAATCCAGGAACTGTAACCCCTAAATCGTCTATTTTCTGATCGATATAAGTTGCATTCACAGCCAAATTCCAGTTTAAGTTGTTGTTTTTAATAATATCAGACTGAAGATTAAATTCAACCCCTTTTGTTCTTACACTACCAATATTATTGTATCCCTGATTTCTAATATTTGCTCCGTCGGGAACTGGAATATCAGCCAAAAGATCACTTGATTTTTTGTCGAAATAGTTAACAGTTCCTGTTATTTTGTCGTTTAGGAACCCGAAATCTACTCCTACGTTCATCTCGGCCAAATCTTCCCATTTGATATCCGGATTGTATCCTTCTGGTTTTGCAGCTCTGTAAATTACTCCGTCAAAAAGATATTGGGTATTAACTGTTCCCAAAGTTACTCTTCGTAAATAATCATATTGAGGCGGAATATCCTGCTGTCCTGTCGTTCCGTAACCCACTCTTAATTTTAAACTTGACAAAGTAGAATTGTCTTTTAAAAATGCTTCTTCGGCTACATTCCATGCAAAAGCACCTCCGGCAAAATTACCCCATCTGTTAGCTTCAGAAAAACGTGAAGTACCGTCTCTTCTGTAATTTACGGTTACTAAATATCGGCTGTCGTATCCTAAATTTAAACGTCCAAAAAATGACTGTAAATTGATATCCGGATCAGTAGTGACATCTGCTCTTGTCAATGTTTCAGTTGTCTGACCAGAATTATATCCTTCTCGTTGAAACATTTGATAGTTGTATCCGGCAGTTGCGTCAATTTTAAACTTTCCTAAATCTTTAGTATAATTAAAATAAGTGTTAAGGTTTTTATTTTGGCGATTATCTGTATAAGAAGTATAAGTTCCCAGATTTACCCAGTTACCGTCACTATATAGATTTGGCTGATACCCAATAGCACTTTCAGTACTAGCCTGATTATAACCACTGCTGTCAAACTTATCTATACCTGCCTCGGCTACTACTTTTAAATCTTCAAAAAAATGTAGTTTATATTCTAATCTCACATTACCCCATTTTCTGGTTGATGTAGCTCTTCTTTCTTCCTGATTTAATCTGGCAACAGGATTTCTTGCTGGTAATAATGGCAGGTCTCCATTAGGTTCCAGCCATTCGAAATATCCTCCGTAACGGGAGCCTTCCTGATAAATTGATTGTGTTGGATCAAAAGTAATGGCACTGCTGATTAGCGGAGATTCATCCTGAAACTGGTTTTTACCAAATGCGATATTACCGCTGATGTCTATTTTTAAATGATTATCAAATAAAACCGGGTTTAACGATATGGATGTTGTCGTTCTTTCAAAAGACGTATTTCTTAAAATACCCGCATTATCCACATTTCCAACAGATAAACGAACTGGCAATTTGTTAAACAAAGTACCGCTTGCAGAGATATTATTATTAGTAGTTAATGCTGTATGAAAAATTTCATCCTGCCAGTTTGTATTTGCTGTACCCAGTAAAGCTTTTTGTGCATCAGTCCCTTTTTCATTTACTAAAGCACGAAATTGGTCTGCACTTAAAACATCTACAGTGTTAGCAACTGTATTGATGCCCACCTGAGAGCTAAAGTTAACTTTGACACCGCCTTTTGTTCCTTTTTTGGTTGTAATAACAATTACTCCGTTTGCTGCTCTTGATCCGTAGATTGCTGCGGCAGAAGCATCCTTTAAAACCGTAAACGATTCGATATCATTTGGATCAATCGTAGATAATACACTTGTTGCGCCATCCGGAACAGCATTACTCATCGGAAGTCCGTCTATTACAATTAAAGGTTCGTTAGAAGCACTTAATGAGGATCCTCCGCGAATTCTGATGTCTGCTTTTGCTCCCGGAGCTCCTCCTCCAACAACATTTACACCTGCAATACGACCACTGATTAGTGTTTCAGGAGTTACATTTATTCCTTTATTAAATTCTTTTGCTGAAATTTGTGAAACTGAACCTGTGGCATCCTTTCTCTTAACAGTTCCGTAACCTACCTGTACCACCACTTCTTTAAGCTGGTTGGTATCTTCTTCTAATAAAACGTTTAGTGTTTTTTGACCATTATAATCAATGGTTGCAGTTTTGTATCCTATAAAGGAAACCGTAATTTTGTTGCCGGTTTTTACATTTGATAATTGAAAATTACCGTCAAAACCGGTCGATGTTCCTCCCGGAGCACCTTGTACATTTACATTTACTCCCGGGATTGGCTGTCCTGTCGCTTTGTCGACAACTGTGCCGTTTAAGGTGCTCTGAGCAAGCATCATAAACGGAAACAGCAGGAATAAAAATAACAACTTTTGAGAAATTGTTTTCATACTTTTTGTTTAATTTAGTTTGAGTTTTTGATTGTTAGTTAAGCTTTTAATTTTACTTCGAATTTCAAAATTAGGAATTAATTAACATGCTCAACATCAGCCCTTTTTTATTGGCTTACGAAAACGTGGTAGTGTTGAAAACTTTATATATTAAGCCGTTTTTTTAAGAATAAAATTATGATTTATGAAAATTAAGCATACCTTTATTATCAATAACATTTTTTTCAAATTAGCACCATGAAACGAAAAGTGACCCTAAAACAGATTGCAAAAGAGCTGGATGTGTCCATTTCAACTGTCTCAAAATCATTGCGAAACAGCTCTGAAATTGGAGAAGAAACACGTCTGAAAGTTCAGGCTTTTGCAAAGTTTTACAACTATAAACCCAACAACATTGCCCTTAGTTTAAAAAACCGAAAAACCAAAAGTATTGGTATTATCATTCCGGAAATTGTACATTATTTTTTCTCTACTGTTATAAACGGAATCGAACAGGTTGCGAACGAAAATGGATACAGTGTGGTCATCTGTTTATCGGATGATTCTTTTGATAAGGAAGTTTTAAATATGGAAATGCTGGCCAACGGAAGCATCGACGGTTTTATCATGTCGCTTTCTAAGGAAACTCAGTTCAAAGGAGATTTTCATCATATCACCGAAGTCATTAATCAGGGTATGCCTGTCGTGATGTTTGATCGGGTAACCAATGATATTTTATGTGATAAGGTAATTATTGATGATAAAGCGGCTGCATACGAAGCAGTTCAGAGTCTGATTGACAGCGGAAGAAAAAAAATAGCCCTTGTTACTACAGTTGATTATGTAAGTGTTGGAAAACTTAGAACAGATGGTTATGAAAAAGCACTTTTAGATAATGAAATCCCTTTTAATGAAGAGTTAATCATAAAAATTGAAGATGTAGATACCTGCGAAATTACCATTAGTCAGCTTTTGCACGAAAGGGCATTTGATGCGGTTTTTGCTGTTAATGAGCTTTTTGCGGTAACGATTATCAAAACAGCTAATAAAATGGGATTGAAAGTTCCGGAAGATTTGGCAGTAATTGCTTTTACTGACGGAATTATTTCAAAATATTCTACGCCGAGTATTACAACCGTAAGTCAGAGCGGAGAAAAAATGGGCAATAAAGCGGCCAAAATGCTTATTGAAAGACTGGAAGCTGAACATGACGATGATGAAGAGGAAAATGAAAATTACACAACTGAGGTAATTGAAACCCATCTTATAAAAAGAGAATCTACAGATTAACCCGTTGGCTGAAATTATTTTTTTTCAATTCTATTGCATCAGCTTAGATATAAATCTTTCTAAATCTGCTTTAATCTGTGTAAATCTGCGTGAAAAATTAATAAGCAAAAGTATTTCACGCAGATTTTAAAGGATTTTTGCAGAGAAAATCAGATTTAATCCTTGAATGAAGCTATTTTATTCTATTTCACCCAACGAGTTACAGATTAATTTTTAATAATCATAAAATCAAAAGGGATAGTGCTTTTAAATCTGAATTTCGATTTTCACTTTATCACTTTTAATTTTAACAGTACTTTTTTCTTATTTAATTCATTACTACAACCTTGTAGTAAAAAATGTTTGCTCTTATTTGCCTTTATAAAACTAAAAACTGAAATATATTTATATATTTACAGCCCAGTTCAAAGCTTTTACTTTTACTTCGAAAATAAATAGTAAGTTTTGATAAGCAAAGCGCTTATCGTATAATTTTTACAAATTACGATAATGGAAAAGCGTAAATTAAGTTTTTGGGAAATTTGGAACATGAGTTTCGGATTCCTGGGAATACAAATGGGGTTTGCACTTCAGAATGCAAATGCCAGCAGAATTCTACAAATTTTTGGTGCCGATGTCCATGAGCTTTCATGGTTTTGGATTATTGCTCCCTTAATGGGATTAATAGTACAGCCCGTTATTGGTCATTACAGTGACAAGACATGGGGAAAATTCGGCAGGCGAAAACCTTTCTTTTTAGTTGGGGCAATTTTGGCTTCGGTAGGATTAATTCTGATGCCACAGGCTAATATTTTCACTTCAGTATTACCGGCATTATGGGTTGGAGCCGGAATGCTAATGATTATGGATGCTTCTTTCAACATTGCTATGGAGCCTTTTCGTGCTCTTGTTGGGGATAATTTAAGAACAGATCAGCGCACAGCAGGATTCAGTATTCAGACTTCATTAATTGGTTTTGGGGCTGTAATTGGTTCGGCATTACCTTATATTTTAACAAATGCGTTTGATGTACCAAACAGTGCAGTTCCCGGAAGTGTTCCGTTAAACCTGACTTTGTCCTTTATTATAGGAGCAGCTGTTTTGGTGGGTTCAATTCTGGTAACTATGTTTACTACAAAAGAATATTCGCCTGAAGAACTGGCAAAATTTGAAGATCCTCAAAATGACGTGATTTCTGATACAGAAGAGAAATCAAAAATCACGGATATTTTTACAGATTTTGCAAAAATGCCTGAAACAATGCGTCAGCTTAGCTGGGTGCAGTTCTTCTCCTGGTTTGGATTATTCGGCATGTGGGTTTTTACAACTCCGGCCATTGCACATCACATTTACAAATTACCGCTTAGCGACACTTCAAGTCAGCAATATCAGAACGCAGGTGATTGGGTCGGAATTTTATTTGGTGTTTACAACTTCGTTTCTGCCATCGTAGCCCTGTTTTTCTTACCGTATATCGCTAAAAAAATCGGAAGAAAAGCAACTCATTCTATTTCTTTGATTATAGGAGGAATAGGTTTAATATCCATTTATTTCATGCCAAATGAAGACTGGGTCGTTTTACCAATGATTTTAATTGGAATCGCCTGGGCAAGTATTCTGGCTATGCCTTATGCTATTCTTGCCGGTTCGATTACGCCAAAAAAAATGGGGGTTTACATGGGAATCTTCAATTTCTTTATTGTTATTCCGCAAATTGTAAATGCATTAATCGGAGGTCCTATCGTAAAATATCTTTACAATGGGGACGCCATTTATGCCTTAATCACCAGCGGAGTGAGTTTCTTAATCGCTGCTGCATTAGTCTACAAAGTAAAAGATGTAGACGATACTATCTTAAAATCATAATAGAAGATCCCTTTTTTACAATGAGCAAAAAAGCATTTATTTTCGACCTTGACGGAGTCATTGTCGATACCGCCAAATACCATTATTTGGCCTGGCAGAAAATTGCTGAGGCCTTACATATAAATTTTACCCATGAACATAACGAACTTTTAAAAGGGGTAAGCCGCGTTCGTTCATTAGATATCATTCTGGAATTAGGCAATGTTAAAGCTTCTCAGGAAGACAAAGACAAATGGCTGATTCAAAAAAACGACGAATATTTATCGTATTTGGTTGATATGGATGAAAGCGAAATTCTTCCTGGAGTTTTAAATATTCTAAAACTGTTAAAAGATAAAAATCAGGGGATTGCATTGGGTTCTGCCAGTAAAAACGCAAGACCTATTCTGGAAAAAACAGGGATTCTGTCTTACTTCGATGCTATTGTTGACGGAAACGATGTCAGCAACGCAAAACCAGACCCGGAAGTTTTCCTGAAAGCGGCTCAACTATTAAAAATTGATCCCAAAAATGCAATTGTTTTTGAAGATTCTGTAGCCGGAATTCAGGCAGCAAACATAGCAGAAATGGCAAGTGTTGGAATTGGCGAGGAAACAATTTTACATGAAGCGGATTATATTTTTAAAGACTTCACTTTCGTGGATGAAAACTTTATCGACAAGATAATCAATTAGATAATGTGTCAATTTGATAATTAGAAAATGAATAATTATCAAATTAAACAAACTAATAAATCTTTAAAAATCATCAATCAAACAGTAAAAACAATCAGCAATTAGAAATAGCCTAAAAAAGTAATTATCAAATTGGCACATTATCTAATTCTCTAATTAAAAAAACAAATGAATCAGGATTATATAAAACCAGACAACTGGTCCATCATAGAAGAAGGGTTTGATGCCGAAAGTGTTAAATCTTCCGAAAGTCTTTTCAGCCTTGGTAACGGGGCTATGGGACAGCGGGCCAATTTTGAAGAAACATACTCCGGCGAGACTTTTCAGGGAAGTTACATTGCCGGAATTTATTACCCCGACAAAACCAAAGTAGGCTGGTGGAAAAACGGTTACCCGAAATATTTTGCCAAAGTATTAAACGCACCAAACTGGATCGGAATTAACATCGAAATCAATGAAGAAAACCTGGATTTAAACAAATGTGATGAGGTTCGAAACTTTCGCAGGGAACTGAATATGAAAGAAGGCTGGTACAATCGTTCTTTTGAAGCGGTTCTAAGAAATGGAACCGAAATCGCCGTGAATGTACGTCGTTTTCTTTCTTTGGACTTAGATGAAGCGGGAATCATTAAATATGATATTACCCCTTTAAACAAAGATGCCAAAATTGTATACAAACCGTATATTGATGCAGGTGTAACCAATGAAGATGCCAATTGGGACGAAAAATTCTGGGAACCTTTAGAAGTAAAAAAATCAAACAGTGAAGCTTTTGTAACAGCACAAACATTTAAGACGCATTTTAAGGTGACGACTTTTATGCACAATACGATTCTGGCCAACGGAGAAAATATTCATATTTCGCCTTCTGCAATTGATTCGACTATTGATAAAGTGCAGTATACTTATGGGACTATTATTGCCAAAGGACAAACGTCATCCATACAAAAAATTGGAGGTTATACCGTTTCTTTAAATCATGAAAACACTTTGGCTGCAGCCGAAAAAGTAATTAAATCTGCAGTTGCTTTAGGATATGATACTTTGTTTCAAAATCAAATTGAGGCCTGGGCAAAAATCTGGGAAATGTCAGATATTACGATTGAAGGTGATGTTAAGGCACAGCAGGGAATTCGTTTCAATATTTTCCAATTAAATCAAACCTATTCAGGAAAAGATTCTCGTTTAAATATTGGCCCAAAAGGATTTACCGGAGAAAAATACGGCGGATCAACTTATTGGGACACTGAGGCATATTGTATTCCGTTTTACATGGCTACAAAAGACCAGCAGGTTGCGAGAAACTTATTGACATACCGTTACAATCAATTGGATAAAGCAATTGAAAACGCCAAGGATAATTTAGGTTTCAAAAACGGTGCTGCTTTGTACCCGATGGTAACCATGAATGGTGAAGAATGCCATAACGAATGGGAAATCACACACGAAGAAATCCACAGAAACGGAGCGATTGCTTTTGCCATCTACAACTATTACCGCTACACGGGAGATTACTCTTACATTCCTGAAAAAGGTTTGGAAGTGTTAATCGGAATTGCACGTTTCTGGCATCAAAGAGCTTCTTTTTCTAAAGAAAAAAATCAATACGTGATTCTTGGTGTTACAGGTCCAAATGAATACGAAAACAACATCAATAATAATTTCTATACCAATTATATTGCTAAATGGTGTATTGATTTTGCGGCTGAACAAATTGAAAGAGTGGCTTCAGAATATCCTGAAGATCACAAAAGAATAATCGAAAAAGTAAAGCTGCCAGAAGAAGAAATCAAAGAATGGAAAAAAGTTTCTGGTAACATTTATTTCCCAAAATCGGAGGAATTAGGGATTTATTTGCAGCAGGACGGTTTTCTGGACAAAGAACTTATTCCTGTAAAAGACCTGGATAAATCGCAGCGTCCAATTAACCAAAAATGGTCGTGGGATCGCGTTTTGCGTTCGCCATACATTAAACAGGCTGATGTCTTACAAGGGTTTTATTTTTTCGAAGATCATTTTTCGAGAGAAGAATTAAAACGCAATTTCGAGTTTTATGAGTCGTTTACCGTGCATGAAAGTTCACTTTCGCCTTGCGTACATTCGATTCAGGCTGCAGTTTTAGACAAAATGGATATGGCGTATACTTTTTATTTAAGAACTTCCCGACTGGATCTGGACGATTACAATAAAGAAGTAAAAGAGGGTTGTCATATTACGTCAATGGCGGGAACATGGATGAGTATTGTAGAAGGTTTCGGAGGAATGCGTGTCAAAAATGACCAGCTTCATTTTTCTCCAAAAATTCCGAAAGAATGGGAAGGGTATTCGTTTAAAATCAATTTCAGGCATCAAATTTTAAAGGTTACAGTAAGTCATACTGAAACAACTTTTATGGTAGATGGTGATCAGGATTTAACGATTATCGTAAATGGGAAACCTGTAATTGCAAACAAACAACTTGCAAAAATTAATTAAATTACAATACTTTAAAAACTAAAAAAAAAACAAAAATTACTGATTTGACAATCTTGTCATTTCGACCGGAGGGAGAAATCACATTAGAAATTCCGCAAAGTAAATTATCCAATCTTTGTAGAATCCCGAGTGTGATTTCTCCCAAAGGTCGAAATGACAAAAAGAGAAAGTGTTATTTCTAAAATACGCATACAACATTTAAACAATAAAATATGAAATGAGCATGATTAAAATTGGTCTAATACACCATTGAATATATGCGAATTACATATGACCTTTAAAAATAAATAAATATCATCATATGAAAAACTTATTTTTCGCAAGTTTAATCTTGTTTGCATTCAGCTCAAAAGCAAATGCACAGCAATTAAAATCACCGGAAGGGAAGTTCGTAATGGAATTTGCGCTTCAAAATGACGGAACTCCAGCTTACAATTTGAAATACAAAAACAAAGAAGTTGTAAAAACCAGTAAGTTAGGTCTTGAACTTAAAAACGATACCAAATCTTTGTTAAATGATTTTACGGTTGTTGATACTAAAACCAGCACTTTTGATGAAACCTGGAAACCGGTTTGGGGAGAAGTAGATCATATCAGAAATCATTATAATGAACTTTCGGTAACTTTAAATCAAAAAAGTACAGACAGAAAAATTGTAATTCGTTTTCGTCTGTTTGATGATGGTTTAGGTTTCCGTTACGAATTTCCGGCTCAAAAGAATCTTACTTATTTTATTATTAAAGAAGAGAGAACTCAATTTGCAATGGCGGGTGACCACACTGCTTTCTGGATTCCGGGAGATTACGATACTCAGGAATATGATTATACCAAATCGAAATTATCAGAAATCAGAGGTTTAGCGGAGAAAGCCTATACAGCTAATGTTTCTCAAAAATCTTTTTCGCCAACAGGAGTTCAGACTTCTTTAATGTTGAAAACTGCTGACGGAATCTACATTAACTTACACGAAGCAGCTTTGATCAACTATTCTTGTATGCACCTGAATTTAGACGATAAAAACATGATTTTTGAATCGTGGTTAACGCCGGATGCAAAAGGTGATAAAGGGTATATGCAGGCACCAAGCCATTCGCCTTGGAGAACCATTATGGTGAGCGATGATGCGAGAGAAATCTTAGCTTCAAAAATGACTTTAAACTTAAACGATCCATCAAAAATTGATGATACTTCATGGATTAAACCGGTTAAATATGTGGGTGTCTGGTGGGAAATGATTACAGGAAAAAGTTCCTGGTCGTACACAAACGATTATCCAACAGTTCAATTGGGAGTTACAGATTTCGCGAAAGCTAAGCCAAACGGTACACACGGAGCAAACAATGCTAACGTAAAAAAATACATTGACTTTGCTGCACAACACGGTTTTGATGCTGTTTTGGTCGAAGGCTGGAACGAAGGCTGGGAAGACTGGTTTGGACATTCTAAAGATTATGTTTTTGATTTCCTGACGCCTTATCCTGATTTTGATGTGAAAGGGCTTCAAGAATATGCAAAGTCTAAAGGTGTAAAAATCATCATGCACCACGAAACTTCCGGATCTGTTCGTAACTACGAGCGCCACATGGATAAAGCGTACAAATTCATGAACGACAACGGATATACCGCTGTAAAAAGCGGTTATGTAGGTGATATTTTACCTCGTGGTGAAAACCATTACAGTCAATGGATTGTAAACCACTATCAATATGCAGTTGAAAAAGCGGCTGACTATAAAATTATGGTGAATGCCCACGAAGCCATTCGTCCAACGGGAATCTGCAGAACTTATCCAAATTTAATTGGAAACGAAGCCGCAAGAGGAACAGAATATCAGGCTTTTGGAGGTTCAAAACCAAACCACGTTACGGTTTTACCATTTACACGTTTAATCGGCGGCCCAATGGATTACACGCCTGGAATCTTCGAAATGGATATCAGTAAAATGAATCCTGATAACAAATCACACGTAAACAGTACATTGGCTAACCAATTGGCATTATACGTTACGATGTACAGTCCGTTACAAATGGCAGCTGATACGCCTGAGAATTACAACCGTTTCCCGGATGCTTTCCAATTCATTAAAGATGTGGCTGTAGACTGGTCAGAAAGTAAATATATCGAGGCAGAGCCAGGAGATTTCGTTACGGTTGCCCGTAAAGCAAAAGGAACAAACAACTGGTTCGTTGGAAATGTAAACGGAGAAACGCCACGTACTTCAAACATCGATTTCAGCTTCCTTGAAAAAGGTAAAAAATATACCGCAACTATTTATGCTGATGCAAAAGAGGCACATTACAAAACAAATCCGCAGGCTTACACGATCAGGAAAATTGCTGTAACCAATAAATCAAAATTATCGCAGTTATCTGCTCCGGGCGGAGGTTACGCGATCAGTATTATTGAAACCAAATAATTTTAAATTTACCATAGAAATAATATAAGCTCATTTAATTCAAACGTACGCTTACATGTACTTATATTACTTATATGGTTTAAATTTACTTACTATGAAAAACCTTAAAATGATTTTCTTAAAACATTCTTTTTATAAGTTAATCTTATTGGTCCTGTTGGTTTCCGCTTCCGCGAAAGCGCAAATCCAAAAAGTAGAACCACCATTTTGGTACGCCGGGATGAAAAATCCGGAACTGCAGATTCTTTTTTACGGAAAAAATATTTCACAATACGAAGCTTCTGTTTCAAATAATGTGGTGATTAAAAATGTAGAAAAAACAGAAAATCCAAATTACCTTTTTGTAACCATAGATACGAAAGATGTAAAAGCTTCTGAATTGGTTTTCTCTTTCAAAAACAATAATAAAGTTGCCTTTAAACAAAAATATACGCTTAAAGAAAGAAGAGCCAATTCTGCTGACCGAAAAAGTTATGACGCATCAGATTTGATTTACCTGATTATGCCGGATCGTTTTGCAAATGGAAACCCGAAAAATGATAGCAATGCTTCTCTGACTGAAAAAGGAAATCGTGCTTTGCCGGGCGGACGCCACGGTGGAGATATCGAAGGAATCATCAAGAACCTGGATTATATTTCTTCTCTTGGAGCAACCACTATTTGGAGCACCCCTTTATGCGAAGACAACGACAAGGAATATTCCTATCATACCTATGCACAATCTGATGTGTACAAAATAGATCCTCGCTACGGAACCAATGACGATTACGCTCGTTTGTCTGCAGAAATGCATAAAAAAAACATGAAACTGGTTATGGATTATGTTACCAATCACTGGGGAATTTCGCACTGGATGATGAAAGATATTCCAACCAAAACGTGGTTCAATCAATTTGAAAACTTTACTCAGACAAATCACAGACGTGAAGTAATTCCGGACACTCACGCTTCAAAAATCGATCAGGAAGTTTGTATTGATGGGTGGTTCGTACCTTCAATGCCGGATTTGAACCTTAGAAATTCTTTGGTTGCAAAATATCTAACGCAAAATGCCATTTGGTGGATTGAATTTGCCAATCTCGATGGTTTTAGAGTAGATACTTATAATTATTCTGATCCGACCGCAATGGCAAACTGGGCAAAATCGGTTACGAATGAGTATCCAAATTTTAATATTGTGGGTGAAATCTGGATGCACAATCAGGCGAGTTTGGCCTATTGGCAGAAAGACAGCAAAATAGGAGAAATAAAGAACTACAATTCGAATTTGCCAAGTGTAATGGACTTTACGCTTCAAAGCCAGATTGGTTCTGTTTTCAACGATGATACACCTAATTGGGACAGCGGATTAATTAAATTCTACAACAATTTTGCGATGGATTATTTATATCCAAACACCAACAATCTGCTGGTTTTTGCCGAAAATCATGACACCGATCGTATGAATCACACTTTTAAATATGATTTAGCGAAATACAAACTGGCTATGACTTTGTTGGCTACAGTTCGCGGAATCCCACAGATTTATTACGGTTCCGAAATTGGAATGGGCGGTGATAAAGCTAAAGGCGGTGATGCCGATATTCGTCAGGATTTCCCGGGCGGATGGGATGGCGACAAAAATAACGCTTTTACCGCAGCAGCAAGAACTTCTGAGCAGGCTGCTTACTTTGATTTCAGTTCGAAATTATTTAATTGGAGAAAATCAAACGAAGCGGTTCATTCCGGAAAAATGACACATTATATTCCGGAAAACAATACCTATGTGTATTTCAGATACACAGATGCTAAAACGGTAATGGTGGTTTTCAATAACAATGCAAAATTGCAGACTATAAAAACCAATCGTTTTAAAGAAAACATCAAGAACTATAAATCAGGTAAAGATGTTATTACAGGAAAAACATTTGATTTAGCTTCTGAAATTACGCTGGAACCAAAATCAGCTTTGGTTTTAGAATTGGAATAATATTTTTCTCTCGCAGATTCTGGAGATTCAACAGATTCATTTTAATTATCTGCTCAATCTGCCAAATCTGCGAGAAACTTAATCTTTTTTAAGACCTCATTCTACATTTTTTTGATAATCTTTGAGAATAAAAATTCGTGAATTCGGAGCTATTATTTTTCCTCTGCAACTTTGTACCTTTGCAACTCTGAAACTATAAAAATGAATATTCTAAAAATAGCTCACAGAGGCGCAAAAGCATACGAACCCGAAAACACACTTCAGGCTTTCCAAAAAGCTTTAGACTTACATTCAGACGGAATCGAACTCGACGTTCACCTCAGCGCTGACGGTCATATAATCGTGATGCACGACGAAACCATCGACAAAATGACCAACGGAAAAGGGGATATCAACACCTACACTTTAGCCGAATTAAAATCATTTTTAATCGCTGATGAATTTCAAATCCCAACTCTAAATGAGGTTTTTGATTTAGTCAATAAAAAATGTTTCATCAACGTCGAATTAAAAAATGCTGATACTTCAAACAATGTAGTTTCTTTAATCGAAAAATACATTGCAGAGAAAGATTGGAATTATGGCCACTTTATCATTTCGAGTTTTGACTGGAATGCTTTAAAAGAAGTTCAGAATCTAAATCCCAATATCCCGATTGGTGTTTTAACAGAAGAAAATATTGATACTGCTCTGGCTTTCGCCGAAACCATAAAAGCAAAAGCAATCCATCCTGATTTTCAATTATTGAATAAAGAAAATGTCAGCAAAATTCAGGAAAAGGGATTCTTTGTTTTTCCGTGGACAGTAAATTCGGAAGAAGACATTCAAAAAGTAAAAAGTTATCAGGTAAACGGAATTATCTCTGATAATCCAGATAAAATATAAAGTTTAAATAGCCACGAATCACGAATTTATTTTTTTACAATCTATGAGAATAAAAATTTGTGAATTCGTGGCGAACAAAAAAATATGATCAAAAATTTCGACATTATCATCGTTGGCGGAGGCGCTGCAGGATTTTTTACAGCGATAAATATTGCTGAGAAAAATCCGAAACTGAAAATCGCCATTTTAGAAAGAGGAAAAGAAGTGCTTTCTAAAGTTCGTGTTTCCGGCGGTGGAAGATGCAATGTAACACATGCCTGTTTTGAGCCTAACGAATTGATTAAATTTTATCCTCGGGGCGAAAAAGAACTTCGCGGCCCATTTCATCAGTTTTGTTCAGGCGATACAATTGAATGGTTCGAAAAACATGGTGTCGAATTAAAAATCGAAGAAGACGGCAGAATGTTTCCGGTTTCTAATTCCTCGCAAACCATAATTGATTGCTTTCTAAAAGCAACCGAAAAATTAGGAATAAAAGTGTTGACAGGTCAGAGTGTACAATCTATTTTCAAAAAAGAAAACCACTGGAAGATTGACACACAAAGTGACAATTTTGCTGCCGAAAAATTAGTAATGGCTACGGGAAGCAACCCAAAAATCTGGGAAATGCTTCAGGAACACGGTCATGCGATTGTGAGTCCGGTTCCTTCACTTTTTACTTTCAATATCAAAGATTCCCGAATTAAAGAATTGCCCGGTGTTGCGGCACAGGTAACCGTAAATGTAAAAGATACCAAATTAGAATCAACCGGACCTTTATTAATCACCCATTGGGGAATGAGCGGACCTGCAATTCTGAAACTTTCGGCCTGGGGAGCACGAATCCTTCACGATAAAAATTACCAGTTTACGATTTTTGTAAATTGGTTGAATGATGTCGATTATGAAGATGCTGAAAAAATTCTGAAAGAATTAAAACAGGAACATGCCAAAAAAGCCGTTTCAAAAAAATCACCTTTTGATTTGCCTATCGGCCAGTTCGCTGGCGCTCGGGTCCCGAATCGTTTGTGGGAAAGTTTAGTTTTAGCTTCGGGAATTGAAACCGAAACCAAATGGGCAGATTTATCTAAAATTCAATTGCAGAATCTAACTTCACAATTAACCAAATCCGAATTTAAAGTTAACGGAAAAAGTACTTTTAAGGAAGAATTTGTAACGGCTGGCGGAATCGATTTAAAGGAAATTAACTTTAAAACAATGGAAAGCAAAATACATGAAAATCTTTATTTTGCAGGCGAAATTGTCAATATCGATGCCATAACAGGAGGGTTTAATTTTCAGAATGCCTGGACAAGCGGATTTATTCTGGCTCAAAATATTTAATACAACATGAAATATAAAGGAATTATTTTTGATTTAGACGGAACCTTAGTCAATTCATTGGAAGACATCTCAGACGCAATGAATAAAGTGCTCAAAGGTCTAAATTACCCAACTCATACTTACGAAACTTATCAATATTTTATCGGCAGTGGTTTAAGAAATTTGGTCAGCAAAGCACTTCCTGCAACCAACAATTCAGAGGAACAGATCGAAATTTGTTTTGAATGTATGATTAACGAATATCGTGAAATCTGTACGCTGAAAACAAAACCTTATGATGGAATTGTTGAGTTGTTAGAAAACCTGACTTCGCAGAACATCAAAATGGCTGTTTTCTCGAACAAAGCAGATGAATTAACGAAGAAAATAGCTTCAGAAATATTCCCGAATCATTTTGATACAGCAGTTGGTTTAAGTACCGAAGCGCTTAAAAAACCAAATCCGTTTGAGGCTTTAGAAATTGGTAAAAAATGGAATTTGAAGCCGGAAGAAATCCTTTTTGTTGGCGATTCTGATATCGATATGCAGACCGCAGTAAATGCGAATATGTTTCCGGTTGGCGTTACCTGGGGTTACAGAACAGAAGAAGAACTGAAAAACAGCGGTGCAAAAGTGGTTGTGAACAGGGCTTCGGAATTAATGGAAATATTGTAAACCGTTATTTAGATTTAAAGTATTAACAGGAATTTACATAATTAGTAAGTTTTTATTAAGATTATTCTAATAATTTTACTCTCAGCAAATTAATTCTGTATGAGAGTAAAATTACTTACTACAATTTCTTTTTTTACTTATCAATTAAGCGTTTCTCAAACAGATAAACTTCTGCACGGAAAAGTCATTTCTGAGAATTTGGCGCTTAAAAATGTTGAAGTCATTAACAAAACGGCTAAAACAAGTACCACTACTAACGATAAAGGCGAATTCTCAATTTTGGCAAATGTAAAAGACAGTCTGCTGTTTTTCTCAAAAAAGCATTATTTTACAAGATTCAAACTCACTCAGAAGGATCTGGATCACAATCTTGTTGTCAATATGGTTGCCAGACCGGAAGAATTGCACGAAGTTGTCGTTTTAAATAATAAAAAATCTGGCGGCTGGTTGACTAAAGAAGAAATAGAACAGATTAAGCTAAACTCTCATAAATCAAAAGAAGGTCTTCCAATTGCAGGCTATAAAGAAGCAACTATGCCCAACGGAACAGATTTTATTTACCTTGGAAAACAAATTCGGAATTTATTCAAAAAAGAAGAAACTCCTAAAAAAGAAATTCCCAAAATTGATTTAAACCAGCTTATAAAAAGTACTTTAAACCCTGATTTTTTAACAAAAGATCTGAAATTAAAACCCGAAGAAACAGCGCTTTTTATTGAATTCTGCGAAGCTGACCCAAAATCTAAAATCCTTTTAGAAAATCCAAATATTCTGGCTACGATGGATTTTTTGTATGCTAAAAACGAAGAGTTTAAGAAGTTGAAAACAGAGGTTGAAAATTAATATTCATTAGTTCTTTAAAATCTGAAACAAAAAAAACTGAAACCTGAAACAAAAGTTACTTATTCAACCACCAGATACTCGCATTCAAAATCGTTGCAAAACCAACCCAGGCTAAATAAAGAATCAATAAGTAACCAGCCGTTTTATTGATTTTGATAAACTTTAAATACGTTTCGTAAATCATCAGCCATAAAAGCGCAATTTCAATTAAAGCCAGCATAGGGTTTTTCAATCCGAAGAATAAGTACGACCAGACAGCATTCAATGTTAACTGAATGATGAAGAATCCTAAAGCTTTTTTGACTTCTTCGTTTTGCTCTTTTATTTTATCCCAGACTAATCCGGCAGCAACGGCCATTAGAATATAAAGCAAGGTCCAGACCGGCATAAAAATCCAGTTGGGTGGATTAAAAAAAGGTTTTTCAATTGTTGGATACCACTCTGCTACACTCGGTCTTGTTACCAGACTTGCAGAATATCCTACTGCCAAACAAACTACTACCGCTATTGCTATTTTTACGAACTTATTCATGATAATCAAATTTTGAATCAAAAATAGTCAAAAAGAAAAATTTCAAACCATATAAGTCGCATAAGTTCATTTTAGTAAAAGCTGCTTATATTTCTTATATAACTTATATGGTGAAAAAATTTAAAAACTATCTTTGCCAAAATTTTACAATTCATGTTTACAGCAGCTGATTTTATTCCTAAAGCATATTCTTCAACAATCGAAAACGGAAATTTTGAATGGAGCGCTCCCAGCAATATTGCATTAGTGAAATATTGGGGGAAAAAAGACAATCAAATTCCCGCGAATCCATCGGTAAGTTTTACACTGAATAATTGCAAAACGATTACGAAACTTGCTTTTGAAAAGAAAGAGAGTCAGGATACTTTTTCATTCGATTTATTATTTGAAGGAAAACCAAAAGAAGATTTCAAACCAAAAATCAGAAAGTTTTTAGAGCGAATTGAAGAATATCTGCCGTTTTTGAAAGACTATCATTTCACGATTGATACTCATAATACTTTTCCGCACAGCTCGGGAATCGCTTCTTCGGCATCCGGAATGGCCGCTTTGGCGATGAATTTTATGGGTTTAGAAAAAAAGCTCAACCCGGAAATGACGGATGAGTATTTTTACCAAAAAGCATCTTTTCTGGCTCGTTTAGGTTCAGGAAGTGCCTGCCGAAGCGTGAAAGGAAATGTTGTTGTTTGGGGAAATCAGGCAAATATCGAAGGAAGCTCTGATTTATTTGGGATTGAATTTCCGCATGTAATTCATGAAAATTTCCATAATTATCAGGATACCATTTTATTGGTTGACAAAGGAGAAAAACAGGTTTCGAGTACAGTTGGGCACGATTTAATGCACAATCACCCGTATGCCTACAGCCGTTTTGCCCAGGCACACGAGAATCTGGATAAATTAATCGCTATTTTCGAAAGTGGAAATGTAGAAGAATTTATCAAGGTTGTAGAAAGTGAAGCATTGACTTTGCACGCCATGATGATGACGTCGATGCCTTATTTTATCCTCATGAAGCCAAATACATTACAGATTATCAACACGATCTGGAAATTCAGAGCGGAAACAAAAACTCCGGTTTGTTTTACCCTTGATGCCGGTGCAAATGTGCATGTGCTTTATCCTGAAAATGTAAAAGAAAAAGTATTACAATTTATTAAGAACGAATTAGTTGGCTTTTGCCAAAATGGTCAGTACATTTGCGACGAAATTGGAGAAGGTGCAATTGCATTATAATTTTGCGTATCTTTAGTTAAATTTTTGATTATGGACATTCAATTAGAAAAACTTGAACTGATAAAGTTGTTAGCGGATACAGAGGATCCGGCTATATTAAAATCTATTCGAAAAATTTTCAAAAAAGAACAGAAAGACTGGTGGGATGATTTGACTGATGAGCAAAAAGAGGATCTTGAACTAGGTATGCAGGAATTTGAAAGAGGAGAAGTTGTGAGTTACGAATCAATTTTAAAAAGACACGGTTGAGGTTGAGAAATATCGAATTTACTCTAAGAGCCGAAAGATCTTTCGAAAAAATTTTGAGCTACATCGAAACAAAATGGTCAACAAAAAGAAAAATTGATTTTCTTAAAAAATTTGATAAATCAATTTCAGCAATTCTTTTACATCCGGAAAGTTTTCCTTACAGTGAAAAAAACAAAAGGATTAGAAAATGTGTTCTAACAAGACAGACTACTTTTTATTATGTTTTTAGTTCAAAAGAAATAACTATTATCAACTTTTTTGACACCAGACAAAACCCAAATAAAATAAATAAAGACATTAAATAATATGAAAGGACCATTATTTTACTCAAAAATATTACTCTTTGGAGAATACGGAATTATCCGCGACTCTAAAGGACTTTCTATTCCTTATAATTTTTACAACGGCGCTTTGAAGAAAAGCGAAGAACCTAGTGAAGAAGCAATCGCATCTAACAGAAGTTTAAGAAGTTTTGCTTCTTATCTCGAAGTTTTGCAGTCGCAGGAGCCCGAATTGGTTACTTTTGATTTACAAACGCTTCAAAATGATGTTGAAAGCGGAATGTATTTCGATTCCAGTATTCCGCAGGGATATGGTGTTGGTAGCAGTGGCGCCCTTGTAGCGGCTATTTATGATAAATATGCAAACAACAAGATTACTGTTTTAGAAAATCTTACACGCGAAAAACTTTTACAGTTAAAAAATATATTTTCTCACATGGAAAGCTTTTTCCACGGAAAGAGTTCCGGTTTGGATCCTTTGAACAGCTATTTGAGTATTCCGATTTTAATTAATTCTAAAGATAATATTGAAGCAACCGGTATTCCGACTCAGAGTTTTGACGGAAAAGGGGCTGTTTTTTTATTAGACTCAGGAATTGTAGGCGAAACCGCTCCTATGGTCAATATTTTCATGGAAAACCTGAAAGACAAGGGTTTTCGTGCGATGCTGAAAAATCAGTTTGTAAAATATACCGATGCCTGTGTAGACAACTTTTTGCACGGGGATATGAAATCTTTGTTTACCAATACTAAAAAGCTTTCAAAAGTCGTTTTAAATAATTTCAAACCTATGATTCCGGAACAGTTTCACGGAATCTGGCAGCACGGGATTGATACCAATGATTATTATCTCAAACTATGCGGTTCTGGAGGCGGTGGTTATATTTTAGGGTTTACTGAAGATTTAGAACGTGCAAAAGCTTCTCTAAAAGATTATAAATTAGAGGTTGTTTATCAATTCTAAATAGAAACCTTTTTTCTAAAATTTAAACTCGCAGAATGTTAAGCAGACAGCACAAACTTATAGTAATGAAAATTGTTAGTTTGTTTTCTGTCGTACGCGGCTATAACATTCCTATCATTATTTTAGCCCAGTATTTATCGGCTATTTTTATACTTGCTCCTGAGAAAAGAGCTCTGGATATTCTACTGGATTTTTATTTGTTTTTGATTGTTTTTGCTTCGGCGATTACGATTGCTTCGGGTTATATTATTAATAATTTTTACGACAGCCAAAAGGATTTAATCAACAGGCCAAATAAATCGATGCTGGATCGTCTGGTGAGCCAAAAGACAAAACTAACGGTTTATTTTTCTTTGAATTTTATGGCCGCTTTAATGGCTCTGGTAGTCTCCTGGAGGGCTTTTTTATTCTTTTCGGCCTATATTTTCCTGATTTGGTTTTACTCTCATAAAATAAAAAAATATGCAATCATTGGAAACTTAATGGCTGCATTTATGGCTGTGTTGCCTTTTTTCGCTATTCTGTTATTTTTTTACAATCAGGTTTCGTTTGAAGAACTTGAGAATCACAGAGGGCATTTTGTGGTAATTTCATCGCATGCCATGTTTCTTTTTTTATTGCTGCTGATTCGCGAAATGATAAAAGATCTGGAGAATTTAAAAGGAGATCTTGCAAATAATTACCAAACGATTCCGGTTATTTATAACGAAAAGGTTTCTAAACAGATCATTACTGTTTTAACTTTTTTGACTGTACTTCCGGTTTATGTACTGATTAATGTTTATGATGTGGGCTATATGGATATTTATTTTTATGTGTGCTTTGCAACAATGCTTTTTTTTCTGCTATATTTATGGAAATCTAATTCTAAAGAGCAATACCTGATGCTTCATAATGTGCTTAAATTTTTGATTGTTTCAGGTGTCTTCTGCATTGTTTTGATCAATCCGAATGTGTTATGGCACGGGAAACAGCTGATTTCTAATTATTAGGTTTTATTCCGCAGAGATTCGCAAAGCATTTTCGCAAAGATTTGCAGAGAATTATAAATTTTGAGAAGCTCTCTGCCAACTCTGTGCAGCTTTGTATAATAATTAATCTTTAAAAAAAGCCAATTGTGATACTCCTGATTAATGAAAGCAGTAATGCTATTAATCTAACAATATTGAACTTAAGATTATTTAGCAGGAATAAACTATCTTTGCACAAATTACAGAATTTATGAACAACAAGGAAGGGAATAATAAAAGAGGCGGATCTAGACCAAGCAGCTCAAGACCAAACTCCGGCAAGCCAAAACCTCCTATGGCAAAGCGTGCTCAGGGACCTAAAAAAGTGAAACCTGCTGTAAAGGCGGCTGAAGAAGAAAAAGCACAAAAAATTAAAAAACAAAATCAGGCTCCAAAAAGACAGAAAGCTTCTGACGAGATTCGTTTGAATAAATACATTTCGAATTCGGGAGTTTGTTCGCGTCGTGATGCAGACCTGTATATCCAGTCAGGAAATGTAAAAGTAAATGGTGTTCCGGTTACTGAAATGGGGTATTTGGTAAAGCTGAACGATGTTGTGAATTTTGATGGTGTTGTCCTTACTCCTGAAAAGAAAGAATATATCTTGTTGAACAAACCTAAAAACTTTACGACTGCTCTTGATGAAGGTCAGGAATATCGTAATGTTTTAGAATTGGTTCGTGGTTCTACAACGGCAAAAATTGCTCCGATTGGGAGAATGGACAAAAACACAACCGGTTTGTTGTTATTTACGAATGATACGGACATGATTCGTAAGTTTACCTTACCGAGTCAGAAATCGTCTAAAATTTATCAGGTTTCATTAGATAAAAACCTGAAATTTGAGGATTTAGAGAAAATAAGCAAAGGACTTGTTCTTGATGGTCATCGTGTATTTGTTGAAGAAATCAGTTATATTGACAACGAGCCAAAAAGCGAAGTAGGCTTAAAGTTGCGTACTTCGAATGTAAAAGTAGTACGTGCGATTTTTGAAAGTTTTGAATATAATGTTTTGCGTATTGACCGTGTGTCTTTTGCCGGTTTGACCAAAAAGAACTTACCGAGAGGAAACTGGCGATTTTTGACAGATCAGGAAATTATTAATTTGAAGAACGTTTAGAAGAAACGATTTATATAAATTATCAAGAAACCTATTTCCATTAATGCGAAATAGGTTTTTTTGTTTTTGAAAGTTCTTTAAAAACAGAAAAACAGATGCTGATAAATCAACACCTGTTTTTAACCAAATTAGAATTATTTTTTTAGGAGCAAAATTTTAGTAAGCTCCTAAGTAGAAACTTCCTGAAGCAGCTTTTAACTGAGCACCTTTTGTAATTGTTTTTGCTTTAGTATCGATAATGTAAATATTACCATCTACACCAGCCGGGCTTAAAGGTACATATACTTTGTCACCAATTACACCAATATTTTGGTATTGACCTAAGGTAGTATTTAAACCAGCATTCGTTTCAATTTCAGTAGCCAATTTAGTGGCTGATTTATCATTAAGGTTTATTAAAGCGATATATCCACCAGGAGTACCGGAAATTGTATAAAGAGCTACAGCTAATCCATCTTTAACATATTTGAATGCTTTAATGTTTGCACCAGTAATTCCTAAAACAGTATTTAAGTTAAAGTGGAAATTTGGATCATAATTGTAAGTAGTTTTACTAATACGTAATATTTCAGATCCACCAGAATTACTAAATACAGCCTGATAAATATGACCATCAGTACCCACGTGTTGTGTCATAGTACGGTACCCGTGGTTGTTAGTTTTTGTAAGTGTAGAAGTAATAACTCTTGGGTTTCTTAATGAAGGATAATCTACTACTAATGTTTTTGTACCATCAATATTTGCAGCATCACTTGGCCAGGAAGGTATTCCTGAGTTATTGATTGTTATTGTTCCAGCAGGATTAATTTTGCTTACATTACATCCAATATAAATTCTGTCTTTTGCTGCGTTTAGTACAGGAACATCAATACGGCCTACGCTGTAACCGGCAGCTTTTTCTGCATCTGTAAATGGAAAATTAAATACATTAGTATTAGTAATAGAGGTGTTATCTAAATTTAGAACTGCGATTTTAATTTCACTTTCTCTGCCTTTGTAAACAAAATTTGGAGCAGTACCTTCGTATGATATAGTACCAGCACTAGCATAAACACCCACACCAATTCCTTCGGCAGCTTTTACCCATCGAGGTGCATTTCCAAGAATTGTTGCAGTATTCAATTCAAAACCTACTTCTTCATAATTGCCTTCCCCATTTACAGCATATTTATTGAATACTCCACCGTCAGTTCCGGTATATTGAATGTTGTACAGGAATTTTCCATCAGCAGATGCTTGTACACGAGCTGTACGGGCAGATTTTAAACCAAAACCGTTTACATATTTTTCACCCTGCATTTTAAATAACTCCACCACATAATTTGGGTTGGCTGCATTTTCTTCAGAAATAGCATAAGCACGAGTACCTCCGTCCCCAGGAGTTCCTTCGTCATCTGGGAATGATCCGGTAATAGAAATCCACCGTTTGCTGTCTCCGTCTCCACCAGAAGGGTTTTCTCCTGAATTGTTGTCATCATTACTACAGCTTCCTAATATTAAAGCTGCTATAGTAGCTGTACTGAATAGTACTGTTTTAAATAGATTTTTTTTCATGATATTGATTTATTGATGTTTAAAAATTATTTATTGTGTAATTCAATTTGAAAAAGATGCCCCTGCCGGGTTTTTGGATTTGAAAATTGTCATAAATCTCGGCATTGAAAATATTTTTTATATCTAAGCTGGCGACTAGTTTCTTAGAAGGGAAACGATAACTCACCCCTAAATCCTGAGGAAACTGGTTAGGTGTTTTTGACCATTCCGGCTGTCCCCTTACTGTGTAATATTCTCCTACATATCCAATAGTATAATAGGCGTTGAGTATAGATCCTTTTTGAAATATATTAGGAATACCATACTGTGTATTTAAGTTCATCGTAAAAAAAGGTTCGTTAGATACCTGATGTCCATAGTAATTATTTGCATTACCTTCGCTATCTAATTCACTTTTATCCAGATTGTTGAATTTCGAAATATTAAAAGAAGTATTCCAACGGTTGTTATAGATGTAAATAATTTCGGCTTCAAAACCTTTGGCTTGTGTTTGATCAAGATTTACGTATTTAGTTACCTGAATATTAGCGTCTACCGGGTTTTCAATTTCTGTGTCTGCTACGGTTTGCTGAACAATTTTATCATAACCGTTTCGCCAAAACAAATTAGCATATAATGAAATTCTGTGCTTACCAAAATCGGATGGACCCCAGCGGAAACCTAAATTATAGTTGATGTATTTTTCAGGTTGTAAACCAAGATTAGGCAGAATGTTTCTTTCAGGTGATCCAAATATTTGCTCTTCTGAAGGCATAATAGGAGAATTCTCTGTAGACGCAATGAGGAATAAATTGGTTAAAATAGTATAGGAAACCGTTGCGCCATACCCAAAATTATAATCGACTGTTGTGCTGTCTTTTTTTACAATTGAATTTACGCCGTCGACAGTAGCTATCTCATACTTTGTCTGATTTGTTTTATTGTTAGTGTATTTTCCTAAAATATTGGTTCGTAGTTTTCTGTTGAAGGTTTCGGCTTCATAATTCATCGAAATAATATTCTTTGTAATCTTGCTAATGGTAGCTAAATTGGTAATAGTTTGATTTAATAAATCTTCATCCTTTCTGTCAGTGGCTTCTAGTTTATGATTCAATGAAACGCGATGACCATCCAAAATCATATAACCCAAATTGGAACGGATATTGGTAATTTTTCTTTCCACATTGGATATCACTTTTTCTCCTTGTTGTCCTCCACGAAGTGTTTTTAAAAGAACATATTTTTTTTCAGTTGCGATGATTGGTTCATTTGTTTCAGGTCTGTATTTAATATTACCATTTCCATCTCTTTCATATATAGGATTTCCATTTTCGTCATAAAGATCTACATAAATAGGCGTTTCTCTAATTTTTCCGTCCCAGTTGTAGGCATAACCTACGGTATCCTGAAGATAAGTGCTGCGGTAGCTTCGTGTAGCATTTGTAGTTAAAGCTAAATTTTTTACCAGGAAATTTTTCTTTGTATAATTTAACATTAATACATTGGCTTTAGTTTTACTAAACCTGCCTAAATAAGGAGTCGCCATTGTTATTCCATGTGGAATTTCACTATAATTACTGGATCCATTGTAGCCAATAAAAAATTGATCAGCCCATTTGGTATCGGCAAATCCAGCTTCAATCCGGCCACCAATATTTTTATAGGTATTATTGAAGCGTTTAGCACGATATGGTAATATTTGTTGATCCTTATTTACATAAGTTGTTGATTTTCCCCAAGTTTCATAACTATTGTCAGTATAAGTATAAAATCCTGAACCTCTTACTGATAATCCTGTTTTTTTATCGCGATACGTTCCTCCTAAATCAGATTGAAAAGTATTGAATGAACCGTAAGAAGCAGCCATGTTTAAACTGTTTTTAGACACATCCTTTTTCAATACCACATTAATAGCTCCTCCTACATAATCGCCAGTTAAGTGTGATGGAAGAACGCCTTTGTAAACCTCAATTCGTTCGATCATAGCTGGAGGTATATTATTCAAATTGAACGAGGAACCGTAAGTAGAAGCTTCTATTCCGTCAATAAAAATCCCGATAGTACTTCCAGACATCCCATTAAGGTTATACTCTACATTTGAGCCTATTCCTCCATTTTGTCTAACGCGAACACCAACTGATCTGTCAAGCAATTCATTTGTTGTCAAATTTCTTAACGATGCTTCTTTCGTTTCTATAATACCAACAGCAAATCCCGAAGTCTCTATTTTTTTCTTTTTTGATGTTCCCTGTACAGTAATGTTTTCTAATGTTTCTGCTTCGGAGTCTTTTTCTTTGGTTTTTTCGGGAGCAGCGGTTTTTTCTTTAGTCTGTTTTTCCTGTGAATATGACGACAAAGTCATTAAAATAAACAGAATAAGAAAAGTGTATTTATTAAACATGGGTGGTATTTAAATATTTTAGCAGATATTGTTCTTAATTAGACTTATTATAAATAAATTTGCAACAAAAGTACCATGACAGCACTTAAAACGGATAGGGAAAAACGGATTATTATTTTGTAAAAACGGATTATATTTTGAGATTTAAATCAATCATTCTGGGAGAGGAAGAGCCAATAATAGATATTGAAACCGGAACTTACATTCAAAAAAATCATTTTGCTGAAGAAAATGTCAATATAAAAAAGGAACATTTGGGAGAAATCGCAAGTACCAATCTTATTACCGAAGATATTTTGATTATTGATATTCAGATGTGTTTTTCGGCTCCTCAAACAATCCGCACTGAAATGGTTGGAGAATCTGTAGTACTCAATTTTATTTGCTGCAATAATGTAGAAGCCGATATTGATGAGATTGAAAGTGAAAAATATACTATAGAAAATACCCACAACATTCTTTACACATCAAAACTCAATGCTACCTTCAAAATCCCTCAATCAGAAGAAATTAATTACCTGTCGATTATTTTGTCTCCCGATTTTTATTCTAAATTGATTAATGAAAACTGGGATTTACATCAAAAATTCTCTAAAAATATTTTACAGAAAAAAACAGGTTATCTTACGCCAAAATACGTTCCGTTCAATTCAGAGATTCAATGGGCTATTCACGAAATAAAGAATTGTAAATATTCAGGCTCGATGAAAAAAATGTACCTGGAGGCTAAGATCAAAGAGCTTTTAATTTTTCAGCTTGAATCTTTGAAGGAATTTGAAAGCAAAGCTCCTGTAGATGAAAAGGATTATAAAAAATTATTGGAAGCCAAAAGAATTTTAGAACGCAATTTTACAAATGCGCCTTCACTTTTGGAGCTTTCGAGATTAATATCGCTTAACGAATTTAAACTCAAAAAAGGATTCAAAGCCTGTTTTGAAACCACTGTAAAAAGTTATGTAACCAAACTCAGAATGGAGTATGCTAAAAAGTTATTCAAAAACAAAACTTCAAATGTAAGCGAAGTTGCTTATAAATGTGGCTATAAAGACATCTCTCATTTTTCGGCTGCTTTTAAGACATTTTATGGGTTTACACCTGCTAGTTTCCGAAATGGTCATTGGGGGTTAAAACTTTCCATTTTATATTGGGAATTACTCGATGTTGTTTCATTAGATTTTTTTATGATTTAATCTAATTCGAAAAAAAAACTATTGACCAATAAATTTACATTTACCTATTAATTTTAACGCTTATTTTCCTTGTTTTTCTGTTTTTTGACGTTATCATAAAACTATAATAACTTTTACTTTTTCTGATATTCCCAATTTTACATAAAACTAAAATCAATATGGAAACATCGAAAAACGGTAGAAGGCAGTTTATTAGAAACACAATATTAGCGACAGGAGCAATTATGTTAGCTCCAAACTTTATTAGTTGTAATGATGATGACAACGAAAATGAAAGCAAAATTAATGTTACCGATTATACCAAAATTAATTTCAATCAGGGTGTAGCGAGCTTTGACCCGACTAAATCTAAAGTAATCATTTGGACACGTTATAATAGTCCGGACAAAAAAATACTTTGGGAAGTTTCTAAAGATATAGATTTTAATAAAATACTCAGAAGCGGAATTATTACAACTGAACTTTCCAGAGATAATACCATTGCTGTCGAACTAACAGAATTGGCAGAAAACCAAAAATTATATTACCGTTTCAGTAACAAGGAAGATAAGGCTATTTCTGTTACAGGAGAGACCATTACTTTTCCGGAAAATGCCTCTAGTGTTAAATTGGCTGTTTGTTCCTGTTCTAATTATCAGGCAGGTCTTTTTAACGTTTACAATGCTATGGCAAAATCTGAGGCCGATGTCATCGTACATCTTGGCGATTATTTTTATGAATACGAAGCAGGCGGATATGGATCGAATGCCCAAAACGCTTCTTTAAATCGCTTACATCAGCCAGCTCATGAAATCCTTACTTTAGAAGATTACAGAACTCGTTACAAACAATACAGATCTGATGCAGATTTACAATTAGCTCATCAGAAAAAACCTTTTATATGCGTTTGGGACGACCACGAAGTAGCAAATGATGCTTATAAAGAAGGTGCAGAAAATCATTCGGACAGCGAGGGGAATTATGAAACCAGAAAACAAAATGCTTTACAGGCTTATAGTGAATTTTTGCCTTTTTCGAGGTTAGAAGCAAATAATCAAAGTCTAATTTACAGAAATTTTAATTTAGGGAATTTGGTCAGCCTTACAATGCTCGACACCCGCATTATTGGCAGAGATAAGCAATTAAATATGAATGATTATATAACTGCTTCTGGCTTTAATGGTATAAAGTATCAGGCAGACATTACAAATCCTTCCAGGGCTTTATTAGGAACTACTCAACGCAATTGGCTGACACAAATCGTCAATTCAAATACAGCTAAATGGCAGGTTTTAGGGCAACAGGTATTGATGGCAAAAATGTATGTTCCTGCTGAAATGCTGACCGCATTTGGAACACCAAATTTCAATGCTATTTTAACAGAGCTGGTTACAATAAAAGTGCGATTAGCAAATAATGATCCAACGCTTACGGCACAGGAAATTGCAAGGGTTTCAACAGTACTTCCTTATAATTTAGATGCCTGGGACGGATATCCTGTAGACCGTGAGATGCTATATAATGCATTTGGCAATAAAAAGATCATAACACTTGCAGGTGATACACATAATGCCTGGAGTAGTAAATTAACAAAACAGGACAAAACAGAAGTAGGTATTGAATTGGCAACTTCGGGAATTACTTCTCCTGGTTTTGAATTATATTTAGGAAATAACCCAAGCCCGGAAACGCTCAAAGGTTTTGAGGCAGCATTGACCACTTTGGTTGATGATCTGAATTATTTTGATGCGTCACGAAGAGGATATATACTGACAACTTTTACCAGTAGTAACGTAAAAGCAGAATGGATATTTGTAAATACTATTTTGTCTTCATCATATACAACCTCTATAGGTCATACAGTTGTTTATTCTTAATAACCGAGTTTAACGAAAAAGAGCCCATTTATTATTAATGGACTCTTTTTTTTAGTATCGAAGTTTATATTGCACTTTAAAGTGTCTGTTTTTGTTTTTCTAAAAAACCATTTGATTGCAGTTCTAACAATTCAGTCGCATTTTTTCGCTGCAGATTGTACAGGTTTCTGTCTTCGGCAATATCAGCATATACTTTGTCGTGCATTTCGGCACTTGTTTTGATCAGTAACTCACGCTGGTATTTATTTTGTTCCAAAGTAGCTTTCATGGCAGTTTCAGCTTCTTCCTGCTTAATATCGAATTCGCCTTTTGGAGCCAGCAATTTGGCAATTATCGGAGACGTTTCAATCGCTAAAAACAATAGCATGATGAAAAATGAAGGGAGCCATGGTAATTTATTCAATGCATTGATTCTCGCCATTAATCCGTCAAAACCTTCAATGATTGGCTGTGTCTGCGAAACTTTTTTGTCCAGATCGGCCTGAAGCTGTGTGCCTGTTTTTTCTTTTTCGGCAATTTTGGCTTCGTTAGCTGTTTTTAATGTTTCATATTCTTTTAAAGCAGCATCGTGTTTCTCTCTCTTTTCTTTATAAACGGGTCCTTTACCTAATCTTTTAGTTCCTGTAGTCCCTTCGGCTTCTGTGATATAAGTGGAGTATAAATCGTTTACTTCTTTCTCTTTTTTCAGAATATCAGCTTTTAAAGCCGCAATTTCAGCTTTGTTTTTATCTAAATCTGATTTGAAATAATTGCCAACCTGCTTTTTATTCGCCAGTTCCATTTCATTTTTTTCCTTCAGCAAAACGGTATTGATTTCTTTTTCGAAAATTTTGATTTCGAGTGGCTTCGAAATTACAATAGCAATAATAATCGCTAGTATAATTCTCGGAGTTGCCTGTAGAAATTCATCCATTAGACGATCTCTTTTTTTAATCGTAGATACAATAAAACGATCCAGATTAAAAATAAGTAAACTCCATACAAATCCAAAAAGCAGAGCCGGATAAATAGAGTCAAAAACAGTAAAAAGGGCATAGGCACTGGCTAGAAAAGCCATAACTGCGGTAAAAAAAACGGTGGCGCCAATACCCACATATTTGGTTTGTTCGCCTTCTGAGCAGCCTTCGAGAAGTTTTCGGTCGGCTCCTGAACACAGGATAAAAAATTGTTTTAACATGATTGATGATTTTTGATTGATTGATAAGGCAAATTTAACGCCAAAAATTCAATTGCAATGCAAATAGTCAATTTGTTTTTGGTTGTGAATCAATTATTTGGTGGTTTTGTGATTGTTTAGGCCATAGTAATTAGTGCTTAGTAATTAGTTTTTTGTTCATCGAATAAGAAAACAAAATTGATTTAACCATCTAAATTTAGGCTTTTATAACAACTGCAAATGTTCATAGTCCCGCATTCTACTAATCACTAGTAACTATTTACTAATTAGTCATGCTATTCCAATGTTACTTAAATATTAATATTTGCCATTTTAAACTCCCAATCATAACAGTATATTAATTTTTTTCAGAAGTTTTAATAATACTAAGGTTATAGTTTCGCAACCAAAATAAAACCAAAACACACAATGAAAAATTTTTATGCAGTAGCAATACTCTTTTTATTAACCATATCAGGGTATGCTCAAAAAGCAATAATATCAGGAAAGGTATTAGATGCTGATGACAAACTTCCTTTACCGGGAGCCATGGTTCAAATTGTTGGTGAGAACAAGTACACTATCTCAGATTATAATGGACGATTTGAATTGCTAAATATTAATGTGGGAACGTATCAGGTAACTGTAAAATATATTGGATATACTTCTGCCACTCATGAAATTACAGTAGAACAGGGTAAAAACAACGTAATCGACTTTGCTCTTAAGACTACAGGAACAGAATTAAATGAGGTTGTTGTGGGTGATATCTTAAAAGGTCAGGCAAAAGCACTGAACCAGCAAAAAAACAACAAAAATATCGGAAACGTAATTTCATCAGATCAGGTGGGCCGTTTTCCGGATGCCAATGTGGGTGATGCATTAAAACGTGTTCCGGGTATCACGATGCAAAACGATCAGGGTGAAGCGCGTAACATTATCATTAGAGGTTTGGCTCCGTCTTTGAACTCTGTAACTTTAAATGGTGACCGTATTCCATCTGCAGAAGGAGACAACAGAAACGTTCAGATGGACTTGATTCCTTCTGATATGATTTCGACTATCGAAGTAAACAAAACATTAACACCAGACATGGATGCTGATGCGATTGGAGGTTCTGTAAACTTAGTTACAAGAGCGACGCCAAACGGGGAAAGAATTTCAGCAACACTTGCAGGAGGATATCTTCCAATTCGTGAACATGCTTCATATACAGCAGGATTAGTTTATGGTAACAGATTCGTTAATAATAAATTAGGAATGGTTGTCAGCGGATCGTATAATAATGTAGATTATGGTTCTGATAACATTGAAAACGAATGGGTTAAAGACGATTTCGGAAACCAGTATTTACAGGCATCAGAAATTAGAAAATATGATGTACAGCGTATCCGTAGAAGTGCTTCTGTAGCTTTAGATTATAAATTCAACGAAAACAATACTATTTTTGCTAATGCAATCTACAATTGGAGAGATGACAGAGAAAACCGTTTCAGAACTACTTATGATGATATCGAACCACTTTACAATGGTGAAGAAATCACTGGTTTTGAAGGACGTGTAAAACGTCAGACAAAAGGTGGTGTTGATAATAATCGCAACAAAAACAGAAGATTAGAACAACAAACTGTTCAAAATTATTCGCTTCGTGGAGAACATTTGATAAGTTCAAAATTAGATTTAGACTGGTCTGCCAACTATGCAAAGGCAAGGGAATACCGTCCAGAGGAACGTTACATCGAATACCGTCAGAAAGGTTTAGAGATGTTCCAGGATTTATCTGATCCAAGATTTCCTTTATTGACAACTGTTGGTGAGGCAAATGATCAGTTCGAATTTGACTCTGTAACCGAAAACACAGATGAAACCAGCGAAAGTGAATTTGGAGCAAAAGTGAACATCCGTTTTCCATTCTCTGTAATTGCAGGTGAAAAAGGAAGATTGAGAACAGGTCTTAGACTTCGTTTGAAAGAAAAAGAAAGAAACAACACTTTCTATGCTTACGAGCCAATTAATGACGGAATGGAATTATTATCTGAAGTTCCAACCAGCTATTTTGATGGAAAAAACTTTAATCCGGGAAGTAAATATGTACCGGGAACTTTCGCTTCGGCTGATTTCTTAGGAAGTTTAGATCTTAATAACGCCAGCTTATTTGATAAAGAAGCAGATCCGGCTGAATATTTAGCTGTTAACTATAATGCTAAAGAAAGAATTTCTGCAGCTTACATAAGATGGGATCAGGATTTTAATGATAAACTTTCAATGGTTTTGGGTTTCCGTGTTGAAAACACACACATTGATTATACAGGAAACCGTGTTTTAGATGAAGAAGAATTAGAAAGCCAAATCAACACGACAAACTCTTATACTAATTTATTACCAAGTCTTTCATTTCAATATAATGCTACAAAAGATTTAGTTTTAAGAGCTGCTGCGACTACTGCTTTAGCAAGACCAAACTATTACGCATTAGCTCCTTATGTAAACAATATTGCGGCAGATAAAGAAATTACTGCCGGAAATCCGGATCTAGATGTAACGTATTCATACAATTATGATTTCATGGCTGAGAATTATTTCAAATCAGTTGGTTTGATCTCTGGAGGTGTTTTTTACAAAAGATTAAATGATTTCATTTACAACTATAGCGATAACCAATATACTGATGCCAAATTTGCTGCAGATTTCCCAAATCAGGTAAATCCAATTCCGGCAGGAGAAAACTGGTCATTTTTACAATCAAGAAATGGTGATACTGTTGATGTTTATGGTTTTGAAGTAGCTTTTCAGCGTCAGTTAGACTTTTTACCTGGAGCTTTCTTAAAAGGTTTCGGTATTTATCTGAACTATACTTACACTAAATCTGAAGCAAAAGGAATCGCTGACGAAGACGGAAATGAAAGAAACAACATCAGCCTTCCAGGAACTGCTCCACACATGTTCAACGGATCATTGTCTTGGGAAAACAAACGTTTCTCTGCAAGAATTTCTACTAACTTCACTTCAGATTATTTAGATGAATTAGGTTCAGAAGCATACAACGACAGTTTCTATGACAAACAATTTTTCTTAGATGCGAATGCTTCTTATAAAATTACGCCGAAACTTCGCTTTTTTGCAGAAGCCAATAACTTAACAAATCAGCCGTTGCGTTACTATCAGGGACTTGAATCGAATACAAAACAAGCAGAATACTATCAGGCTCGTTACAATTTCGGGTTGAAATTAGACTTGTAAAACCTGTTTTTTAAAATTCTTAAATTAGACAGAGTTTAACGGCTCTGTCTAATTGCTTACAAATACATTATAAAATGAAGAATAAATCTATAATTGCCTTTTTACTTTTAGCACTTTCATTCACAGCGTGTAAAGATGATAAACTGGCTCAGGTGGCACCAAATGCGGTAAAACCAACAGCGGTTACAGAAGCTTTACCTCACGATACTGACGATCCTTCGATCTGGATTCACCCAACTGATGCTGCAAAAAGTATTATAGTAGGAACAGATAAAGATACAGACGGTGGTTTGTACGCTTTTGATTTGAACGGCAAAATCCTTAAAAAATCAATTCCTTTAAAACGTCCGAACAACGTTGATATCGCTTACGGATTGATTATTGACGGAAAAAAAACAGATATCGCCGTTACAACAGAACGCGAAAGCAACAAAATCAGAATCTTCAGTCTGCCTGATTTAGAGCCAATTGATAATGGAGGAATTTCAGTTTTTGAAGGAGAAGATTTGCGTGATCCGATGGGAGTTGCTTTATACACACGTCCGACGGATGGTAAAATATTTGCCATTGTGGGAAGAAAAACAGGTCCTTCAGGAAGTTATTTATGGCAATACGAACTTTTTGGAAACGGAAAGTTTGCTGATGGAAAAGTAGTGCGCAAATTTGGAACTTACAGCGGTAAAAAAGAAATCGAAGCGATTGCGGTTGATAATGAGTTGGGTGCTGTTTACTATTGTGACGAGCAAGTGGGAATCAGAAAATACAAGGCAGATCCGGCTCTAAATGATAATAAAGAATTGGCATTTTTTGGACAAAAAGACTTCAAAGCCGATCACGAAGGAATTGCGATTTACAAAAAAACAGATTCTACAGGATATATTTTAGTATCCAATCAACAGGCAAATACGTTTATGGTGTATCCGAGAGAAGGTGTTAACGGAAATCCAAACAGTTATAAATTACTGGCAGAAGTTCCCACTTCTACAATCGAATGTGATGGTGCCGATGTAACCAGCATTAATTTAGGCGGACCCTATAAAAACGGTCTTTTTGTAGCAATGAGTAACGGAATGACATTTCATTATTACGCCTGGGATTTGATTCAGAAACGTATTGACGAATCTAAAAAATAAACTTTCAGTGTTTACCGTGTTTTCAGTCGCAGCGTCAGTGTTCAGTGTTTATTTTTAGCTGCGATTGGAGACCAAACAAAAAAGCTGTTCATCACGAACAGCTTTTTTTTGGTTTTGAATTATAATTGCCCTTTATTCTGTAATCGGTGCGCCTGCTAAGATTTCAGCATTCGCATACTCTTCAAATTTGGCAAAATTAGCTTTGAATTTCTGAGCCAATTCTAACGCTTTTTTATCGTATAAATCTTTGTCTTCCCAAGTGTTTCTCGGATTCAAAATTTCGCTTGGAACATTAGGGCAGGATTGTGGTTTTGCAATTCCAAATACTTTATGGTCTACGTACTCTACATTATCCAGTTCTCCGTTTAGAGCTGCCGTAATCATCGCACGAGTGTATTTTAATTTCATACGGCTTCCGGTTCCGTAAGCTCCGCCTGTCCATCCTGTGTTGATTAACCATACTTTTACATCGGCATCTTTCATTTTTTTGCTTAACATTTCAGCATATTTGGTTGGATGCAAAGGCATAAATGGTGCTCCAAAACAAGCAGAAAAATTAGGCTGAGGTTCTGTTACACCTGCTTCAGTTCCGGCCACTTTTGCTGTATAGCCCGAAATAAAATGATAAGCAGCCTGACCCGGAGTCAGTTTTGAGATAGGAGGCAAAATTCCGAAAGAATCTGCCGTTAAGAAAAATATATTTTTAGGGTTATGTCCAATAGACCCTGGCTGAATATTGTCAATGTGTGTTATCGGATAACTTACACGTGTGTTTTGCGTAATCGAAACATCTTCAAAATCAACTTCGTTAGTTCCTGCTTTGAAAACCACATTTTCTAAAAGCGCTCCTTTTTTGATCGCTCTGAAAATATCCGGTTCATTTTCTTCAGATAAGTTGATTACTTTAGCATAACAGCCGCCTTCAAAGTTAAAAACGGTATTTTCGCTTGTCCATCCGTGTTCGTCGTCACCAATTAGTTTACGTTCAGGATCTGCAGATAAGGTTGTTTTTCCTGTTCCCGATAATCCAAAGAAAATTGCAGTATCTCCAGCTTCACCCACATTCGCACTACAGTGCATTGGCAAAGTATTTTCGAAAACCGGTAAAATAAAATTCAGGGCAGAGAAAATTCCTTTTTTCATTTCTCCTGTATAACCAGTTCCTCCAATTAAGGCTACTTTTTTAGTAAAATCCAAAATAGCAAAATTAGACTGTCGTGTACCATCTACAGCAGGATCTGCCATGAAACCTGGTGCACAGATTACAGTCCATTCAGGAGTAAAGTTGGCTAACTCAGATTCTTCCGGTCTCAAAAACATATTGTAGCAAAACAAATTTGACCAGGCTGTTTCTGTTACTACACGAACATTTAGTCTGTAATTAGCGTCAGAACAAACGTATGAATCGCGTACAAAAACTTCTTTGTCTGATAAAAACTGAGTTACTTTATTATATAATTTTTCGAAAGCATCCGGTGAAAACGGAATGTTTACATTTCCCCACCAAACTTTGTCTTCTGTAATACTGTCTTTTACAATAAAACGATCCTGTGGAGAACGTCCTGTAAACTCACCTGTATTAATCGCCAATGCTCCGGTAGAACTTTCAGTACCTTGTCCGGATTCTATCGTTATGGCGTGCAGTTCATCTGCAGATAACTGATAGCGGACTGTTGCGTTTTTAATACCTAAATTAGTTAGCGAAATCGATTTCGAGGAAAGTGTATTCGTCTCCATAAATTTTTTGTTGTGTTATGATTTATCCTAAAATGTCAAATTTTAAAATATAATTCAAAAACTTCTCAGGTGTTACATTATTCGTTTTTAAATATAAAAAGCTCAAAATATTCACACAGTAAAAGTTATCTGTTATATATACAACAAAATTAGTTAATAAAATTCAGATAGAATTTTTTTTAATGAATTTTATGATTTTTTCTTAAAAAAAGTAGCCAAAAGTACTAACCAGGCGAAGATTAATAGCATTCCGCCAATTGGAGTTACGAATCCAATAATTTTAAAGTCAATCGTTGTTACATTTTTGGTAGTCAGTAAGAAAATGGAACCAGAGAACAAAAGTACGCCTGCCAAAACTAAATTATAAATTACTTTTAGCGTCTTTAAAGGCAATTCTGTCCGAGAGGCAACAAAAAACAAAAAGAAAGCGTGATACATTTGATAACGAACACCGGTTTCAAAACTGGTCAATTGTTCCGCAGTTAATATTGCTTTTAATGCATGTGCACCAAAAGCACCTAAAATAATCGCCAATATTCCGAAAATAGCAGCTGTAATAATTATTTTTCTTTCCATTTTATGTGTTTTTAATATCACAAAAATACTCTTAATTCAGCCAAACAAAAAACATTTCAAATACACTTTTTAAAAAAATCTGGTTTACTTTGTTGTGTATTTTTAAAATTTGGCGACTTCTCAATTGTTGTTTTTATAACATTTTTGTATGTTTGTGTTATATGTGTAAATTATGAAACATATTCTAATCATTGGAGCGGGTAGATCCGCATCGTCCCTGATACGGTATTTGCTTTCAAAATCAGAAAGCGAAAGGCTACATATTAAGGTAGCGGACTTATCTTTGGCTTTGGCCGAAAAAAAGACCGGAAACCATCCGAATGCCACTCCAATTTCCCTGAATATTTTTGATGCCGAAGAAAGACAGGCGGCAATAGAAAAAGCTTCAATCGTTATTTCGATGCTTCCGGCACATTTGCATATTGAAATTGCAAAAGACTGCCTGCAATTCAGAAAACATCTCGTTACTGCTTCGTATATAAGTGACGCTATGATGGCTCTTGACGAAGAAGCCCGTAAAAACAATTTGATTTTTATGAATGAAATTGGTCTTGATCCCGGAATAGATCACATGAGCGCCATGAAAGTTATAAATGAAATAAGGCAAAAAGGAGGGAAGATGCTTTTGTTCGAATCTTTTTGCGGTGGGTTGGTCGCCCCGGAATCTGATAACAATTTGTGGAATTACAAATTTACCTGGGCACCGCGTAATGTGGTATTAGCGGGTCAGGGTGGTGCAGCAAAATTTATTCAGGAAGGTACTTATAAATACATTCCATACGGAACTTTATTTCGCAGAACAGAGTTTCTTGAGGTAGAGGGCTACGGTAAATTTGAAGCCTATTCCAACCGTGATTCGCTTAAATACAGATCTATATATGGTTTAGATGATATTCTGACTTTATACAGAGGAACAATCAGAAGAGTTGGTTTTTCTAAAGCCTGGAATATGTTTGTACAACTGGGTATGACAGACGACAGTTATATCATGGAAGATTCTGAAAACATGAGTTACCGTCAGTTTACGAATTCATTTTTGCCATATCATCCGACAGATTCAGTCGAAATAAAAATGCGGTTGATTTTAAAAATCGATCAGGACGATATTATGTGGGATAAACTTTTGGAACTGGATTTATTTAACCCAAATAAAAAAGTGAATCTGCCTAATGCAACTCCGGCACAGATTTTAGAAAAAATACTCACGGACAGCTGGACACTTGAGCCTGACGATAAAGATATGATCGTGATGTACCACAAATTTGGTTACGAACTAAATGGCGAGAAAAGACAAATCGATTCAAAAATGGTTTGTATAGGCGACGATCAGACTTATACTGCAATGGCAAAAACGGTTGGACTTCCGGTGGCTATTGCGACTTTGTTGATTTTGAATGGCAAAATCACAACTCCGGGCGTACAGCTTCCGATTAATAAAGAAGTGTATTTGCCGATTTTAGAAGAATTAGAAAGTCACGGAGTCGTTTTTTACGAACAGAGTATGCCGTATTTTGGATACAATCCGGACTTGTTTTAAGCGGATTTATTTTTAGTTTTTGAATTTTTAAAATCTGCTTCTTGTAGAAAGTAGCAGATTTTTTCAGTTAATTTTCTGATTGAATAGTAATAGGCAAACTATACAACACTGCAACAGTTCCCTCGCTGGTTTTTCCGGGAATCCATTTTTTAGATAATTTCACAACCCTTGCTGCTTCCTCACCTGTTCCGTACCCAATGTCATTCACTATCTTGATATCTGTCAGTGAGCCATCTTTTTCTACAATAAAAGTGAGGTGTATTTTTCCCTTTAAAAAAACATTAGGCGGAGTTTTAGGCATCTTATAATTGGCTCCGATAAATTTGTAAAAATCCTGTATTCCTCCAGGATATTCTGGCTTTTTAATCAAATCATTTGTATTATAAATCAATTCTGCCACTGATGCTGTTTCTTTTGTCTGTTTGGTAGATTTTTGATTTTCCGCTGTTGTTTCAGAATCCTGAGCAAAGCTGACAGAACCAATAAACATCAAAATGAATATGAAGGTTTTCTTTATGTTAAATTGTGAATTTACTTTTATCATGCTTTAGTTTTTATATTACTTCTCCGTCTTAATAGTTATGGGTAAACTATACAAAACCCTAACCGGTTTTCCTTTTACAGAACCCGCAGTCCATTTTGGGGAAAGTTTCAGGATCCGAATTGCTTCACTTCCCAGACCATAGCCTAAATCTTTTAAAACCTTAATTTCAGACAAATGCCCTTCTTTTTCCACTACAAATTGCAGGTAAATTTTTCCTGAAACTTTATTTTTGGCAGCCTCAGACGGCATTTTAAAATTTTCGCCTATAAACTTATAAAACGCTTCCATTCCGCCGGGAAATTCAGGCTGTGTTTCAATTGGGTCAACAGCAATTGCCTGGCTATCATCTTTTAATTTTTCATTATTTTCCTGAGCAACACTTTTATGACTAAATACAAATAATAGTAAACCTGAAAATGCAATTATAGTAAATGCTTTTAGGGCCGATTTGATTTTGCATTCTTTTTTGGTCATCATAACAAAACGTTTTTTGGTTATTAAATAATTGATAGTACTCGCCAAATTAATACTGGTTTTATCTGAAGCTATTTCAAGTAATAAATTCTGATACTTTGAAATTGAATTGTATCGAATATTAACTGCTTCGTCTGCCAGAAATTCATGATTAAGTTTAATTGCTTTTTTATACAAAATAAAGATTGGATTAAACCAAAATACAATTTGCAAAATTTCTATAAACAGAATATCCAAAGTATGTTTTTGCTGCAAGTGCGCTTTTTCATGCGCTATTAATTCTACTGGGATTTTGTTGTTTTTGAATGCTGCTTTATTAATGAAAATTGTATTCCAAAACGAATGTGTCAGTGTACTTCCTTCGATTAGAATGACTTTTTCTCCGTTTATAAATTGAGTTTCGTTTATTTTAATTTTTCTGTAGAATGTATACAGATTCAATATGAAACGAATAATTAAAACGGAAACCACAAGAAAGTAGATTCCAAAAATTACATTACTCAGATTTAGATCATCAACTACTGTTTTTAAATTTTCATTGCTTTTCTGAATCACTAATTCATCTAAGCTGAAAGATCCTATTTTATTGGAAGCAGCAGATTGAAATGAAATGATTTGGGAAGGGATCAAAAAACTAAAAACCAAACTCAAAAGTAGGTAAACCCTGTTAAAACGAAACATTTTTTCGTTTGCCAGCCACACTTTATATCCTGCATAAAAAAGTAAAAGCAGTAGTTCTGATTTTAAAAGATATTCCATCATTTTTTCTTCTTTTGAATTTCTGAATCGATTATTTTTTTAAGTTCTTCCAGTTCCGAAGCTGACAAATTGGTTTCGGTGGTAAAGAAAGAAGCAAATTGTGAAGCCGAATTATTAAAGAAATTACTAATCAGTCCTTTTACATGTTTGGAGAAATAGTCTGTTTTTTTGATCAACGGATAATATTGCCTTGAATTACCAAATTCGTTGTAAGCCACAAACTTTTTGTCAATCATACGTTTTAAAAGTGTTGCCACGGTGGTTGTGGCAGGCTTTGGTTCCGGATACGCTTCGAGCAGATCTTTCATGAAAGCTTTTTCAAGCTTCCAGAGATGCTCCATTAATTGTTCTTCTGAATTTGATAATTGCATTTTTTTTGAGGTTATAAGTTGCTAAGATTCTGAGTTTCTAAGTTTATTCTAAGTTTTGTTCTGAAACTAAATTCCCTTTATTATACTTTCTGATGTCGGTTAATTTTCCTTTATCCGAATAGAATTTCCATTTTCCAAAATAAAACCAGTGTGTTTCGACCGAATCAATTTCGACGCTGGTTTTTCCTTTTGATTGCAGTTTTCCGTTTGGATGATAATATTTTACGGTGCAGATTCCGTTTTTGTATTTTTCGGTTTTATAGATTTTTCCGTTGATATAGGATTTCCACTTTTTTACCGGCTGGTCGTCTTTATAATATTCGTATGATTTATAATAGGTACTGTCTTCATAATATTCTTCAATCCATGCTCCTTGTTTTTTCTTTTCAATCTTTTGATTAATTAAATGAGGTTTACAGGCAAGAAGAAATGTGGTACACAAGAATATTGAAAAAAGGTTTTTCATAGCTTTTGTTCTATGTTTATAGATTCGTTTCTACAAATGTAGAATAAAATTTAAAACATGCAAGAAAAAAGATTCAAAATTTAAATAAAACTATAATTTTCAATGCTTTGAGATTGCGTTAGGGATGGCAGCGGCATCCTTTTTATTTTTCCTTTAAAAATAAAAAGATATAGCGGATAGCCCGGCCGTAGGTAACGCCCGAATCAATAGCAATAGAAAATTTCAATGGCAAATTTCAATAGGAATATCAACTTGAAAGCTCAAAAAAAATCCGCTCATTGCTGAACGGATTTTGAATTTTTATAAAAAGAATTACTTCGAAAGCTCCACAAAATATTTATAAAACAACGGAATAGTTTCAATTCCTTTCAGGTAATTAAAGATTCCGAAATGCTCGTTTGGCGAGTGAATTGCATCACTGTCGAGACCGAATCCCATCAAAATAGTTTTGCTTTTTAATTCCTTTTCAAACAAAGACACAATCGGAATACTTCCTCCGGAACGAACCGGGATTGCAGGAACTCCAAAAGTTTCTGTGTAGGCTTTATTTGCAGCCTGATAACCTATACTGTCAATTGGCGTTACATAACCCTGACCTCCGTGATGCGGCGTCACTTTGACGGTAACTCCCGCCGGAGCAATACTGGTGAAATGTTTTGTAAAAAGTTCTGTGATTTCATGCCAATCCTGATTCGGCACCAAACGCATGGAGATTTTAGCGAAAGCTTTGCTCGCAATAACTGTTTTGGCACCTTCTCCGGTGTATCCGCCCCAGATTCCGTTTACGTCTAATGTCGGACGGATTGAGTTGCGTTCGTTGGTTACATATCCTTTTTCGCCGTAAACATCAGCAATGTTCAAAGCATTTTTATATTTTTCTAAACTAAAAGGCGCTTTTGCCATTTCAGCTCTTTCTTCTGCAGATAATTCCTGAACTTTATCGTAGAATCCTGGAATCGTGATATGATTGTTTTCGTCATGAAGCGAAGCAATCATTTTTGCTAAAATATTAATCGGATTCGCTACTGCTCCACCGTATAAACCTGAATGCAAATCGCGGTTCGGACCTGTAACTTCAACTTCAACATAACTTAAGCCTCTTAAACCTGTTGTGATAGAAGGTTGTTGGTTCGAAATCATTCCGGTGTCTGAAATCAGAATTACGTCGTTTTTCAGTTTTTCCTGATTGCGTTCTACGAACCACGCTAAACTTGCAGAACCTACTTCTTCTTCGCCTTCGATCATGAATTTTACGTTGCAAGGAAGTGTGTTATTTTGTACCATTAATTCCAATGCTTTTACGTGCATGTACATCTGACCTTTATCATCACAAGCGCCGCGGGCAAAAATGGCGCCGTCAGGATGAATGTCTGTAGTTTTGATAACGGGTTCAAATGGAGGAGAAGTCCATAATTCTAACGGATCCGGCGGCTGAACATCGTAGTGTCCGTAAACTAAAACCGTTGGAAGATTTGGGTCGATTATTTTTTCTCCGTAGATAATCGGGTAGCCTGGAGTGTCGCAGGTTTCGACAAAATCACATCCGGCTTTTGATAAACTTTCTTTTACAGCCTCGGCCGTGTCGATAACATCTTGAGAGTATGCGGTGTCGGCACTTACCGACGGAATCTTTAATAATTCGATCAATTCATTGATAAACCGATCTTTATGTTGTTGAACGTAGGACTTTATATTTTCCATTTAAATTATTTTTATAGAAAACCAAAAGTACAAAAAAGAGAATTAATATTTTTTTTCAAAAAATGCTTTGATTATTCGAAAGTATGCTTATCTTTGCACCCACAAACACCAGTTCAACGAACTCCTCTTTAAATAAGAGTTTAGTGGATTAATTACGCGGATATGGTGAAATTGGTAGACATGCCAGACTTAGGATCTGGTGCCGCAAGGCGTGTAGGTTCGAGTCCTATTATCCGCACTAAAAAAGCTTCTGAAAATCTTCAGAAGCTTTTTTGTTTAATAAGCTTTTATGTTATTCAATTTTGAATTAATGCTTTTTTTTAATGATGTATGCGGTTCGATACTCAAATCCTTCAATGTTATTTTTTCTAAAAAAATCGAACTAATTTAGGGATTATATTTTGGGATTTGCTTCCGATAGCAATCAGCATGGAATTTATTTCTTTCCTATCTTTATATTATGGAACTAGGAACATTCAAAGTAGACAAATATTATCTCCATAAAGTAGATGCCGATAAAAAAAGTATTTACTGTCATCATGATATAATGGGCGAATTGCTTGTTCCGACGCATAAACACAAAAAAGCGCAAATGTTATATGCAGAAGGTGATGTGGTTTTTGTGACCACTGAAACTAAATCATATTTTTTGCCTGCAAGACATTTTATCTGGATTCCCGCGGGAGTTGAGCATAGTATCGAACCAAAGTCGGAACATGTGATGATGCGAAATTTATATTTTCCGGTTGAAAAGGATGAAGATGATTTCTATAAAGTCGAAGGTATATATCCTGTGAATAATCTGCTGCTTCAAATGATGATGTTTACCAATCAGTGGAACGGTGATTTGAAAAAGGGAACTCCGAGTTTTGTCATTGCAAAAGCCATAAAGGCGATTCTTCCGCAAATATGTCATACGAATTTGCCTTTAGAACTTCCTCAGCCTAAAGATAAACGATTAGGAAAAATTCTGCGACATATCGAAAATAATTTGGGAGAAACGATTCTCTTTACAGATGTAGCACATGAATTTGGGTTTAGCGAACGTTCTTTGTATCGCTTATTTCAAAAAGATCTCAAAATGTCTTTTATTCAATATTATACCATTCGAAGAATCCTCAAAGCGATCGAACTTTTATTAGAAAGAAAACTTTCGGTAAAAGAGGTAGCCCTAGAAGTTGGTTATAATAGTGTTCCGACCTTCAGCAATACATTTTTTAAGATTTTAGGCCAAAGACCTTCCGATTACTTAAATGGTGAAGAGATTTTGGAGCGTGGTAAATAGATATTTTTGTTTCACGCAGATTTGAGAGATTTTTAAATGCTTTATAATCTGCATGATCTGCCAAATCTGCGAGAGTAAAAAGAAAAATCTGCGCGCATCTGCTAAAATCTATTAAATCTGCGTGAAATATTACAATTCAAATATATTTTGTAATAAATTGTTTGTCAGTGTTTTAATATAACGTTTTCGGAAAATGGAATTTTAACATTTGTCCGAAATGAATATGTTATTGACTTTTTAGAATCATCAGCCAAGAAAAAAATGAAGGAACTTTGCAGCATAAAATATTTATGTATTCATGTTCCTTACAAATTTAAAAGAAGATTGTTTCCCCAGAAGCTTTTGGTTGTTGATAATTGTTTTGACATTCAGTAGTTTACAAGCGCAAGAGATTCGCACAGTTTCTTTACAAGAAGCGATGAAACTGGCGAAGGAAAACAACAAAAAAATCCTTAAATCTCAACTGGAGATTACGCTCGCTGAGCAAAACATCAAAGAAAGAAAAGATCTTAGATTGCCGGATGTAGAATTAAACGGCATGTATTCCAGAATTACCAACATTACAGAATTTAAAGGAGATGGTTTCTTAAACGGAAAAGAAGTTACAAAAGCAATCCCTGAAATCTACGAGGTAAATTCGACTTTTAAAATGCCAATTTACGCTGGAAACAAAATTAACAACGCAATAAAAATTGCGAATCAGGAAAACGAAATTGCCAAAATTAAATCGGAAAAAACAGAAAATGATATTGAACTGGAGGTTGTTGCTAACTACCTGTCGATTTATAAAATGATGCAACTTCAAAAAATATTTGAAGAAAACATCAAAGAAGAAAAAAGCCGATTAAAAGAGGTGCAATCGCTTCAAAAACACGGAACGGTAACCAAAAATGAGGTTATTCGTGCCGAATTGCAACTCTCAGATCGTGAGCTGAATGCGCTTACAAATTCCAAAAACATAAAAATCGCACTTCACGATTTGAAGACTTTAATTCAGATTCCGGAAAATGAAGAAATTGCAATCGACACCACTGCAAGTTTGGATGAAATGAACGGTGTAGATCCGTATGATTTTTATCTGAATAAAGCTTTTCAAAATGAAGAAATGCGAATTGCAAGTCAAGAATTGGATATTAGCAAAACCGAATTAAAATTGGCAAAAGGAAATTATTTGCCAAGCGTTCACTTCTTCGGGAATTACGGCTTTTATTATCCAAACTACAAATTCTTCCCGCCAAATCCGTATTTGTACACTTTAGGTCAGGTGGGAATCGAGGCGCGTTTTGATCTTTCGGCTTTGTATAAAAACAAAACGAAAGTAGCTCGGGCAAACACGAAAATCAATATGCAGCAAATACAGTCTGAAATTATAAAAGATGAAATTCAGGATCAGCTTTATAAAGAACATACACAATATCGGGAAATCCTTGAAAAGTTTGTGGTCGTTGACAAAGCTTTGGATTTAGCTGAAGAAAATTACCGAATTGTAAAGCTGAAATACTTAAACCAATTGGTTTTAATTACCGAAATGGTTGATGCTGATAATGCGTTGCTTCAGGCAAAATACAACAAAATCTCTACCCGTTTGGATGCTGTTTTGAAACATTACGAAATGATGCACACGGCTGGGATCATGCCTCAGAGTTAAATGTAAGATGTAAAAAGATAGAAGTCTTTAGAAGAAAGAAGCAAGAGATAAGACTTAGAAGAAAGAAGCAAGAGAATAGAGTAAAGAATATAGATTGATTTTGAGTTCCGAAGGAACGGTTCATATTGTAGCGCAGGATTTCAATCCGGGGAAGAAATAGAAAGAATATAGATTTTCAGTTCAGAAGGAACGATTCATATTGTAGCGCGGGATTTTAATCCCGGGGAAAATAGATAAAAGAAATAGAGAAAAAGATATGGTTAAGATAAAAAATGAAACTAAGAGAAATAAAACGTTTCATATACTAATAACAATTGTTGCGTGTACGCTGGTTGTAAGCGGGGTTATTTTGGGAATTTGGTTTTATGTGTTTAACCGAAATCACGAAGAAACCAATGACGCTCAGGTAGAACAATACGTTACGCCAATTATGTCGAGAATTACGGGTTATGTGCAGGAAGTTCGTTTTGACGAAAATCAATTTGTGCATAAAGGCGATACTTTGGTAGTGATCGATAACAGAGAATATCAGTCGAAATTGAATGTGGCTTTGGCTGATGTTCAAAACGCACAGCAAAATAATGTTGTGGCTCAGAAAAATGCTATTAACACAGCAAGTGCAACAGCGATTAATGAATCGCAATTGGAAGCCGCAAAGGCAAATCTTTGGAAAACTAAATTAGAATACGAAAGATATAAAGCTTTAGTAAGTGAAGAAGCGGCAACTTCTCAACAATTAGAGAAAGTTAAGGCAGATTACGAGTCGGCACAAGCACATTTTCAGGAAATGAAAAACAGAATTCATTCGGCTTCTTTAAGCACTTCTGTTGCTGAAGCGAATGTTCCAACAACACAAACGAATATTGCTTCAAAACAAGCTGTTGCAGATAATGCGGCATTATTTCTTTCATACACTGTAATCACAGCCCCTTACGATGGGTGGGTTGGAAAAAGAACCTTACAGCCAGGGCAAATGGTAAAAGAAGGGCAGTCTCTGCTTTCTATCGTAAGTAAAGAAAAATGGATTACAGCGAACTTTAAAGAAACGCAATTGCAATATTTAACTGTCGGGCAAGAAGTAGAAATCAAAGCAGATGCTATAAATGACAAAGTTTTTGTCGGAACAATTGCTTCGTTATCGCCTGCGAGTGGTGCGAGATTTTCGCTGCTTCCTCCAGACAATGCGACAGGAAACTTCGTGAAAATAGAACAGAGAATTCCAGTTAGAATTCAGTTAAAAGAACAAGATAAACAAACCGATTTTTTAAGAGCAGGAATGAACATTACGGTTGTTGCTGCACACAAATAAAATGGAAGATAAAAGTATATTTAAATCATGGGTTCCCAAATGGGCGATCATTATTATTTTGTTCGTTTGTTTGTTGCATTCCATGATTTTATTAGGAGTTTATTCCTCAAACGTAACGTATGCGGCGAGTTTTCTGGATATCGAGCCCGAAGATTTGCAGTTTGCGATGTGCGTAACGTATGGAACACTGCTGGCAACCATTTTAATAGAAGGCCGATTTTCGAGTTTTTTCCCTGCAAAAAATTACCTGATGGCAGTTTATTCTTTAATTGGAATTACGATTGTTTCATCGGCTTACATTACCAATTTTTCGGTTTTTTTATTAATGAGAGTTGCCGAAGGAATCCTGATGGCGCTTCCGGTAATTACGATCAGACAATTGCTTATTGAGCAGTTCAATACAAAAAACGCCATTATTATTGGGTTTTCATTTTACTACGGCGCGCTATTGTTGTCTACGCCATTTATTATGAATATTGCCGTTTGGTTTCTCGATCATTATGACTGGAAATACATGTTGTATGTTTCGGGCGGACTTCAGGTTTTAAACGTCTTTTTAATCTTAGTTACTTTCAGAGGGCACCGAATTACAAAGAAGATTCCGTTGTATCAAATTGATTGGATGAGTTATTTTTTGGTTTTAATTTCAATTCTTTGCGGTGCCTACTTTTTTGTTTATGCTGAGAAAAAATACTGGTTACACTCTTCAGAAATGGTTTTAATGCTGATGATTTCGCTTATTACAGGCGGATTATTCATTTTTAAAGAACGTTTGGTAAAAAGGCCGAGTTTCAATTTTGAAGTTATAAAATACGCCAATCTGCGAATAGGATTTTTATTGTTTTTTCTTTTCTATATCAGCAGAGCAACACTGAGTCTTTGTCATTCGGCAATGTTTTCCATCTGGAATTGGGATCCTTCTCGTGTTGCGGGCGTTCAGTATATAAACGGATTAGGAAACGTAATCGGACTTGTTTTAGCCGCATTTTTTCTGATGAAATCTGTCTCGACAAAAATTATTTTCATGATTGGTTTTACGCTTATTGCTATTTTCCATTTCTGGTTCACGTTTCTTTTTGTGCCAGATATTGCATTGAGCGATATTATCATTCCCTATATTTTGCAAGGAATCGGTGTGGGGTTTTTATTTGTTCCGCTCATCTTATTTACCACATCATCGGTTCCAGCAAATATGGCGGTTTCTTCGGGAATTGTCGGTGTTTCTGGACGTTTTTGGGGAAGTACAATTGGCTTCTGCGTAATGCAGAATGCAATGGTTTTCTTGAATAAAAAACACTTTCTTAAATTAAGTCGATTTGTTACTGGCGAAAATCCCGAAGCACAACAAACTATTGCAAGTACAACTCAAAGTTTTATTGCAAAAGGATATTCAGCAGATAATGCTAATGTTCTGGCCATGAAAAAGGTTTTCGGGACAATTGCCAAACAATCGACTTTATTGGCCGATATGGAAATTTATACCATTGTTGGTTATGGTTTAGTGGTTTTGATTATTCTAATTGCGTGCAATCAGCATTTGAGACAAACTATGACTTTGGTTAAAAATAAAATTTGGATTGGTTAAAAAGTTAATCTCCCGCAGATTTGGCAGATTGAGCAGATTCAATTTTTAAAATAATAAAAAGAAAAAATCCGCTTAATCTGCCAAATCTGCGAGAGTAAAATTTAGCGTATCTCCGCAAAAAACCTTTGCGAATCCCTGCGTAATAACCGCTTTATTGCCTTATCTTGCATCCGTTAAAAACAACAAACAAAATTATGAGCCAGCAATGTGTAATTTTTGATATGGACGGCGTGATTTGCCACACCAATCCCCATCATGTAGTCGCTTTTGAAAAGTTTTTCGATAAATATAAAATTCCGTACACCAATGAAGAATTTGAAGAGCATATGTACGGAAAGCACAACAGTTATATCATGACGCATTTCTTCAAACGTCCAATTACGGGAGAAGAATTGATCAGACTTGAAGACGAAAAAGAAGGAATGTTTCGTGAGATTTATAAAGATAAAGTCGAAACGATTCCGCATTATATGGATTTTTTAAACGAATTAAAATCTCGCGGATTCAAAACAGCAGTTGCTACATCGGCGCCTCGTGCCAATCTGGATTTAATTGCCAATTTTCTGAAACTCGGCGAAAAAATGGATTCGATGATGTCAAGCGAAGACGTTACATTTCATAAACCAAATCCGGAAGTATATTTAAAATCGGCAGAACGTGTTGGTGTTTCTCCGTCTGACTGTGTGGTTTTCGAAGATTCTTTTTCGGGTGTTACAGCGGGATTAAATGCAGGAATGAAAGTTGTTGGTGTTTTGAGTACACATACCAAAGAACAACTTCCTCCATGTGATTTTTACATCAACGATTACAGTGAAGTAAATGTAGATAAGATTCTGGAATTATTAAGGAGATAATTAATTCCAAAAGAAAAGAAATAGAAAACCTCCAGCCAAAACTGGAGGTTTTTGTTATGATTTAATATTCGGGAGCCAGCTCTAATTCCAGTCCTTCTAATTCAGTAGTAATTGGAATCTGACAACCTAAACGGCTATTAGATTTAACGTAAAACGCTTCAGAAAGCATGGCTTCCTCATCGTCACCCATTTCGGGCAGTGCAACATCATTTAAAACATAACACTGACAGGAAGCACACATGGCCATTCCTCCGCAGGTCCCTTCAACAGGAAGTTCATATGCTTTGCACAATTCCATGATATTCATTGCCATATCCGTCGGAGCCTGTAATTCGTGTATAACCCCCTCACGGTCTTTAATCTTTATTAATACATCCATTTTTATTATTGGAATTTTACTGATTTTGGAATTTGATAACGTGAACAAATTCCTGGATTTATTTTAAATTAACTTGATTTTAAACTAAATGCGTATTCTTTTCCATTGTTGTCTTTGATGTGCATTTTTGCACCCAGATAATTCCCACCTTTTTCCAGTAATGTTACTATTGCAATTACAGAATAATAATCATTATCGCCCTGAAAAATCAAAGTACCTTCATAAGTTGTATTCAGAACTCCTTGTTTATCAGTCTGTGCAGATATTTTTCTCGGATGAGAAAACTCAGCCGAACTGTAAGTTGCTTTGTTTGAGAATTTTGCTCTTCCTTCGCAAAAATCATACAAAAAATCATAATTTCCTATTCTGAGACTTCCGTTTTCCTGATTATTATTAATAGAAAAAACAATTTTACCTGCATAACTGTAATCAGACCATTCTCCAGAGTCATTAACCCAGGCTTTGTCTACAATTAAGGTTTCTGAAATTTGCTGCGCATTTACATTCAATGAAAATAATACTAAAAACAGAACGTAAAATTTTTTCATGATTTAAGATTTAGGGGTTACGTCACAAATTTAAGTTAAAATGCAACAATTTCTTAACCTAAAATCTTAAATCTTTACACTATTTTTTATTGAAATCGTAAAAAAAATAATGTTTTGACTGTTTCGTGTGAAAAATTATAGCAAAACAACTCAAATGACTGTTGTTTATGCTAAGTTTTTTTTACAACTGAAAAAACAGTAATAAATTGTCATTACATAATATTTACCACAGTTTCTATTTGTGGAGCATACTTTTTTATAGTGGTTTCTACACCGGCTTTTAGTGTCATTTGATTTACACTGCAGCTAATGCACGCTCCCTCAAGACGAACTTTAACATGTTTGTCGTCTTCTATCGAAATTAGCGTAATGTCTCCTCCATCAGAATTTAAAAAAGGTCTGATTTCATCAAGAGCCAATAATACGTTGCTTGTTAATTCTTCTGTTGTCATAATATTTAATGTGTCAATTAGAGAATGTGTCAATTAGAATGGATCAATTAGAAAATGTGTTAATTAGATAATTCTTCAATTACCTTATTATTCGTTTTCTAATTTTCTAATTGCCTCATTATCTCAATTATCTAATTAATTCTTTTTTACTGCAGAACATCCTGCCATTGTTGTAATTTTAATGGCTTCTGTTGCTGGTAAGCTTTCGTTTCTGCTTACTGTTTCCTGAACCACGTTTCGGGTGATTTCTTCAAAGACAGCTTCAATTGGAGATGCTGTCTGCAAAGCTGCCGGACGACCGTAATCTCCTGCTTCACGAATAGATTGTACTATTGGAACTTCTCCTAAGAACGGAACATTCAGGTCTTCTGCAAGATTTTTTGCTCCTGCTTGTCCAAAGATATAGTATTTATTTTCAGGTAATTCTTCAGGTGTAAAATACGCCATGTTTTCAATTATACCCAAAACCGGTACATTGATGTTGTCCTGCATGAACATGGATACTCCTTTTTTTGCATCTGCCAAAGCTACAGCCTGAGGTGTACTTACTACAACTGCTCCTGTAATTGGCAATGATTGCATGATTGAAAGGTGGATATCTCCTGTTCCCGGAGGTAAATCAAGCAGCATAAAATCTAATTCTCCCCAATCTGCATCAAAAATCATTTGATTTAGTGCTTTTGCTGCCATTGGGCCTCTCCAGATCACTGCCTGGCTTGGTGCTGTAAAAAATCCGATTGAAAGCATTTTGATTTCATAACTTTCTACAGGTTTCATTTTTGATTTTCCGTCAACAGTAATTGAAATAGGTTTTTCGTTTTCTACATCAAACATAATTGGCATTGAAGGTCCGTAAATGTCAGCATCCAAAACGCCGACTTTAAATCCCATTTTTGCCAGTGTTACGGCCAGATTTGCTGTAACTGTAGATTTTCCGACACCTCCTTTTCCGGAAGCAACGGCAATTATATTTTTAATTCCCGGAATAGCACGACCTTTAATTTCGACTTTTTCAGGAACTTCAACTTTAACATTAACTTTAATTTTTGCATCAGCCGATATTAATTCGTGAATTGTCTTTTTTACATCGTCTTCTGCTCTTTTTTTGATGTGCATAGCAGGTGTATGCAGTACCAGATCCACAACAACTTCGTCTCCAAACGTAATTACGTTGGCAACAGCGCCGCTTTCTACCATATTTTTTCCTTCTCCGGCTATGGTGATCGTTTCCAGTGCTTTAAGAATTTCTTTTCTATCTAATTTCATTTTTGATATAAGTATTTTCTAATGAATGAAATTAATTTTTAAGTCTTATTTTATTTAAACTAATTTCAGTTTGCAAAGATAAGGCATAAAGTTCAGATTTTTGCTGTTTTGAATTGTATTTGTTGATATTAGGATTGTTCAAAATAATCTTAAACTATTTTGTCAGCCGGAAATTTCTAAAAAGCAAATAAAAAAGAAACCCGCCAAATTAAGGTTCTGGCGGGTTTTAAAAAAAATGGTCTACAAGTTATTCGTATTTTAAATATTTTAGGATATCGATTTTAGTAACCTGATATGCTTTGGCCAAAACTATTATCAAAGTTAATGCCAATAATGAAATTAAGGCAATTATAAACGGAATCATTGACACATTAATTCTGAAAGCAAAATTTTCAAGCCATTTTTGCAATAAAATGTAAGCAGGTACAATCCCAATTACAAATCCCATCAAGCAGAACACTATATATTGTCTGGATAATTCTTTTAACAAAATATTGGTTTCTGCGCCTAATGTTTTTCTGATGGCAATTTCTTTCAGTCTCCTTTCCATTGAAAATGAAGCCAGAGCAAACAATCCAAAAACGGCGATAATGATTACTACTAAATTCAGAATAAAAAATAAATCTTTTTGTTTTACCTGTTCCTGATAGGTTTTGGCAAACCCCTTGTCTACAAATTCATAATCAAAAGGGTAATCCTGGTTGATGTTTTTCTTCCAATAGGCTTCTAATTTAGCCAGTGTTTCACTTAAATTATTTGGAGACACTTTTATATAAATATTATCAAAATTGTTCCACTTTAAGGTTTTCAGATTAACAAAAACCATTGGTGGCACTTTATCCTGTAATCCGGTGATATTAAAATCTTTTACAATACCAACCACCTTAAATTTTAAATTCCCTTTTTCATTACCCCAACCCGATGTTATAATTGTATTTACAGGGTTTTTGAGATTCAGTGTTTTGGCAAGCGTTTCGTTTATTAGCCAGTTGTCGATAGTGTCTGACGCAAATTTTGGAGACAAATCCCGTCCCTGAACAATTTTAATTTTCATCATTTCCAGAAAACCAAAATCCATTTCTACATTTCGGGGCTGAACAAAAATACCATTATGGGTTAACCCTGAACTTGAATTGGTGCTGTTTCCAAAAGAACCGGCAAAAGTTGAAACATCTTCAACTCCTGATATTTTTCGCAGTTCTTGTTTGGCGATCAGATATTTTTCTGTCTTTTTTGCTGATTCGTGATAATTTAACGGAATTTTGATGACCTGATCACCTGAAAAACCAAGCTCTTTGTTCATCATATAATGTACCTGAGAGTTTACAATTAAAGCACCGATGATAAAAAAGGCTGCAATACCAAATTGAAAAATCAACATCGAATTTCGGATCCAGATGCCGCTTTTACTTCTGGAGAAATTGCCTTTCAAAACCTTTAAAGTTTCAAAATTTGAGATGTAAATGGCAGGAAAAATCCCGGCAAGAATGATTACTAATCCAAATATAAAAATAAGCTGAAGGTAAAATTCACTGCCATTCATAGTCAGGGTTTTCTTCAAAAAAGTATTGTAATAGGGTAATGAAAGCTCTACTATTGCCAAAGCAAACACGATGGCTAATAGTACAATTATGGCGGTCTCAAATATGAACTGTACCATAATCTGGTTTTTAGTAGCGCCTACGATTTTGCGGACACCTACTTCTTTGGCACGTTTTATTGCTGAAGCTGTGGCGAGATTGACATAGTTTACCAAAGATAAAGTGAGGATCAAAACAGATAAACCTGCCATAATAAAAAGCAATTGCAGATTGCCTCTTCCTTCCGGAAAATTATTATTGCTGGAGCTTTTTGTACCGTGCAGTCGGGCTTTTGCCAACTGATCCAGAATAACGGTAATTTCTCCGTTTTCTTTTACATATTGTTCAGGGGTCTGGCCGTTTTCTTTTGCATCTTTTAAAGTTCTGTTAACATAATTTACATGCTGCATTTTTTTTAGCACTGTATTTATATCGGCTCCCTTTTTGGTTTTGATCATTAAACCGTAACTAAAATTCCCCCAGTTTTGATCATCGCCTTCCCTTTCGATTCCTCCAAAAACAAAATGAGGCTCAACAGACGACGGACGAATAATTTTATAAACTGATTTTACAATATAATCTTTGTTGTAGTAATTGATTGTTTTTCCTATTGGATCTTCTTTTTTAAAAATTAACTGCGCAGTTTCTTCAGAGATTGCAACGCTGTTTTTTTCTTTAAGGATATTGGTTTTGGCTCCTTTTATAATTGGAAAAGGGAAAATATCAAAAAAGCCATTGTCAGCCAGGGTTATTTTTTTATCAAATATCTTCTGATCCTGATATTTTACCAGCGCATCATTGTACCAGGAATTAAAAAAGCTTATCGCTTCAATCTCAGGAATAGTGGCCTTGCAGGTTTTTCCAAAAGGTATCGAGCACGATGACCAGGTATCTCCGGTCATACCAATTTTATTGAGTACCTGATAAGCGTTTTCTTTTTCAGGATTCCATTGGTCGTAAGCATGTTCATTATTCCAATACAAAATGGCAAAGATAATACTGGCAATTCCAATGCTTAGTCCGAGAACATTCAGAAAAGAGAATAGCTTATTTTGTTTTAAATGATAAATAAATATTTTAAACCAGTTATAAATCATGGTGTGTGTGTTTTATAATTATTTCAGTTTTGACAAACCGATTTTTAGACAATTGCGAATATTTTGCAAACAAATTCAACCAGAATTATGATTACAGCTACAATAAATTTTAGCATCTTTTAGTTATTTAGCGTCCATAAATACATCAACATTGCGTTGATTTAACTTTTCAGAAAATATTACACCGTCTTTCATGTGAATGGTTCGTTGCGAAAATGAAGCATCATAATCAGAGTGGGTTACCATCAAAATTGTAGAACCTTTAGCATGCAGATCGGTTAAAAGTTCCATTACCTCATTACCGTTTTTACTGTCCAGGTTTCCGGTTGGCTCATCGGCAAGAATAATTTTCGGGTCGTTTACCAAAGCTCTTGCAACCGCAACCCTTTGCTGCTGACCTCCTGAAAGCTGCTGTGGAAAATGTTTCAGACGATGTGAAATGTTTAGTTTTTCAGCAATAGCTTCAATTTTTTGTTTTCTTTCGGATGTTTTTACATTGTTGTAAAGCAAAGGGAGTTCGATATTATCATACACCGAAAGTTCGTCTATCAGATTGAAATTCTGAAAAATGAATCCGATGTTTTCTTTTCGAACCTGAGCTCTTCCTTTTTCTTTCAGGCCAATCATTTCCTGATCTAATAAGGTATAGCTTCCGTCAGTAGCGCTGTCCAGAAGTCCGATGATATTTAGTAAAGTAGATTTTCCACAACCTGAAGGTCCCATGATAGTTAAAAAATCACCTTTTTTAATTTCTAAAGAAATACCGCTCAAGGCCGATGTTTCTACTTCTTCTGTTCTGAAAACTTTGGTTAAATTTTGAATTTTTATCATTTTGTAAAGGTGTTAAAATGTGATTGACTCGTTTTTTGATTGATGATTGAACTTTTATAATTGTGAATTGTAAATTGTGAATTGACTGCTGTAAACTGACACTGCGACTGAAAACTGTCTACTGCGACTGAATAGAAAGCTCCTCAATATCCTTATAATCTGAATAAGATGATGTAATTACAGATTCGCCTTCTTTTAATCCTTCAAGAACTTCATAATACGAAGGATTCTCTCTTCCTAATTTTATGTTTCTTCTTTCGGCTTTATTTCCTTTTACTACAAAGATCCATTTTCCTGCCGTTTCCTGATTAAAACTTCCTTTTGGTACTACCAAAGTTTTACTTTTTTCAGATAAAATCAGTTTTACGCCAAAACTTAATCCGTCCTGCAATGCGATAGTTTCTTTAGAAGTAAAAGCCAGTTCTACGGTAAAATGACCGTTTTGTACTTCCGGAATTACTTTGGTAACCATTATTTCAAGAACTTTTCCTTTAAACTCTACCTGACCTTTTAAGCCTTCTCGAATTTTTTCCAAATAAAATTCATCTACATCGGCAGCCAGTTTGTATCCTTTTTTAGAATCAATTTTCCCGATACTTTCTCCCGCCTGAAATGTTTTTCCTAAAACCGGTTCAAAAGAAGTCAGCCTTCCGGATTCAGGAGCCGTAATCAGGAAATTCTTTTTGTTGTTTCGAAGGATCTCCAGACTTTTTTCCATGGTCTGAATCGAATGGTTAATTTGTGAAATCTGAACCTGATTGGACTGCTTTTCTTTTTGAATACTTTGCTGAATCGTTTTTTTGCGTTCTTCCTGAAAGCGTAAATTCTCTTTAAAAGTATTCCAGTCATTTTTCGAAATCACATCTTTATCATACAATTTAGAGTTCATATCGTACAGCCTTTTAGCATCATTATAATCATGTTCGATTAAAACCAAATCTTTATTCAAATTCAATTCCTGATTTCTGATACTCAGTTTTCCGGTGTTCAGATTATTGATTTGTTCGATAATAGCGGTTTCCTGAGTCAGGTAATTCAGTTCTGTGTTGGGGTTGTACAAACGGGCCAGCGATTGTCCTTTGGTTACCATGGCGCCGTTTTCTACAAAAATCTCTTTTACAGAGCCACCTTCTGTAACATTTACAAGCATTACATTCAATGGTTCAGCTTTGGCCTGAAAAACCACAAAATCTTCGAAAAAGGCTTTTTCAACTTTTTGAATCGAAATTTCTTCGGCTTTTACATTTAAAGTTCTTTTTGAATTAAAAGAAAAAAATACCAGAGCAGCCAAAGCTAAAAAAACGCCGATTGCTATTGTGAAATATCTAAATTTTCTATTTTTACGAGGAATTACCTTGTCCATTTTTTTAATAATTTACTGATAATCAAAAGGTAAATACTGTGCCATAAAATTTATTTTTTGTAAACCATTGATTTTAAAGAGACGCTGAAAACAATCCAAAAATTAAGTGTCCGATAATGAACAGTTGACCGTTCAGAACCGGACAAAAAAATAAAGCATGAGAAAAAAGCAAGCCCAAATATTGATTGTTGACGACCAGGAAGAAATTCTTTTTTCGGCCAAAATGATTCTTAAAAAACATTTTGAAACCATTTTCACGACGAACAGCCCGAAAAAAATCATTTCGGTTTTGAATGAAAATGAAATCAATGTCGTTTTGCTGGATATGAATTACCGAATTGGTTTTGAAGACGGACGCGAAGGAATTCACTGGCTGAAAGAAATAAAAACGCTTTCTCCCAATACAATTGTAATTTTAATGACCGCTTTCGGGAAAATCGACACCGCTGTTGAAGGCATCAAAATGGGGGCTTTTGATTATGTTTTAAAACCATGGAATAACGAAAAACTACTGGAAATAATTGATAAGGCTGTCGCCGAAAGCCGAAAAAACAACAAAAAACCTGTTGCTGAAAAAGCCGAAAAAAGATATTTTACAGGAACTTCCCAAAAAATAAAACAAGCTTATTCTATTGCCGAAAAAGTAGCCAGAACAGATGTCAATGTTTTGATTTTGGGCGAAAACGGAACCGGAAAATTTGTTTTTGCAGAATTCATACATCAGAATTCTACACGAAGAAAAGAGCCTTTTATTCACGTTGATTTGGGTTCTCTGAGTGATAATTTATTCGAAAGCGAACTTTTCGGATATGCAAAAGGGGCTTTTACGGATGCCAAAACGGATACGCCCGGAAGATTTGAAGCAGCGCAAAACGGTACTATTTTTCTGGACGAAATCGGTAATATTCCGCTTCATCTGCAATCTAAATTATTACATGTTTTACAGACAAAAACGGTGACGCGTTTAGGAGAAAGCAAAGCCAGACCTTTGAATGTCCGAATCATTTCGGCTACAAACAACGATATTAAGGCTGAAGTAAAAAACAAAACTTTCAGGGAAGATTTGCTATATCGAATCAATACGATGGAAATCAATTTGCCGCCTTTGCGTGAGCGAAAAGATGATATTGTTCCGATGGCCAATTTTGTTCTGGATCAGCTTGCAGAGAAGTACAATCAGGACAACTGGCGTTTTGAAGAAAATGTGGCGCCTTATTTAGAACGCTATCCCTGGAAAGGAAATGTTCGTGAAATGGAAAATAAGATTGAACGCGCTTTGATTTTAGCAGATAATAACACCATTTCTATAACTGATCTGGATATTCTTGATTTTGAAGAAATTCACGAAGACGATGAAAATCAGCTGTCTGAACTGGAAAAAAACGCCATAGAAAAAACACTTTTGAAACACCACGGCAACATTAGCAAAACAGCCGAAGAATTAGGTTTGTCCAGAGCGGCCTTGTACAGAAGAATTGAGAAATACGATTTGAAAAATTAAGAATCAAGAATCAAGAGTCAAGATTTTTTATCTGCTAAATCTGCCAAATCTGCGAGAGACTAAAATTTTGAGACAAGTTAAAATCTTTATAATCATTTCTTCCCGATAGCTATCAGGAGTGACAAAAAATAATCTGGGGAAAATTCAAAAAAATACTAAATGAAAAACTGGAAGTTCTATAATGCATTATTTGTAAGGGTGTTATTCGTAATGATCCTCTTTTTTTTCTGCGCTTTTCTGATTTATAAAATGTTTTATTACAACGCCATTTTAGTTGGTTCTTTTGGTTTTATAATGCTGGCCGAAATGTATTTTTATGTAAAAAAACAATTGCAGTTTTACGACAGGACTATATTTTCCATATTACAAAGTGATTTTACAACCAATTTCCCCGAAGAGAACAAAAAAGATAATTTTCAAAGTCTGTATTTATTGTATGAAACTTTAAAAGAACGCCAGCAGGAACAAACTTCAAAAGAACTGATTTATCGGTCACTTTTAAATAATATTGACAGCCCCGCTTTAATCCTTGAAAAAGAAAATGACGACTGGAATATCTTTTTAATGAATGATTCTTTTTCCAAACTTTTTAAAGTTCCGAAAGTAAGCCATTGGAAATATCTTAAAAATTACATTCCATCACTTTGTTACGAAATCGAAAAAACAGATTTCAGCGAATTAAAATCGGCCATTTCGATTAAAATCGAAGAGCAGGATTTGCAGACTTTTATACTTCAGACTTCCAGAACACAAACCTATAATAAAGAATATTTTATCATTTTACTGGATAGCATTCAGCGTGTTATTGAGAAAAAGGAGAAAGAAGCCTGGATCAATCTGATGAAAATTATTTCGCACGAGTTGATGAATTCTTTAACACCAATTCGGGCGCTTTCGCAGAATTTACTTCAAATAGTCGATCAGGAAAAACTGGAAGAAGATGATTTTGAAGATATAAAAGGCAGTATTTCAACAATCATTAACAGAAGTGATCATTTGCAGGATTTTGTAGAGAATTACCGTAAACTGGCTATGCTGCCAACGCCAACCAAACAAATGACTCCAATAAATGCGCTTTTCGAAGACTGTATCCGAATCATGAGTCCGGTTTTAAAAGAGGAAAATATAGAATTAATAAACGATACTCACAGTTCACGCTCGATTTTAATTGACAGAAATCAAATGGAGCAGGTCATCATCAATTTGATTACGAATAGTGTTTATGCATTAAAAGAAAAAAACGAAAAGAAATTGTTTATATCCAGCTATACAGACAATAATCGCTTTTTTATCTCGATTTCTGATAACGGAAAAGGAATCGATGCAGCCATTCAGGACAAAGTATTTCTTCCGTTTTTTACCACCCGAAAAGATGGCGCCGGTATTGGTTTAACACTCTCTAAAAACATTATTGAGGCGCATGGTGGCTACTTAAGCTACCAGACAGATAAAGACAAAACCAGCTTTGTAATTTGTCTTATTTAGTTTTAGGTATACTGGAATTCAGTCTTTTGTAATGTCAGATAATTCTCTGGTGTGAATTTTAATAGATGTTCATAATATTCTATAAAGCAATTCCTTGTGGGGCATTGTAAATTTGAAATACCCTAAATTTTTGATTTTCAATATTTAAAAATATAGTGAAAAACTCATTTTGAAGGTAATTCTAACTTAAGTTTCGCTGTTTTTTTAAATAAAGCAATTTTAAACATTTAAAAAAATAACATCATGAGACAATTAAATAAATTCATCCTAATTATAGCAACAGGTTTTGTATTCACTTCATTTGGCTTTAAGAATAAAGATATAAAGTCAAATAATAATTTGTATTCCAAAGAAAATCCAAAAGTTCAGAATAATTCAGATTCAAGTGGAGTGAAATCGAAATCATCACGTGAAGTCTATCTTTTATCCAGACAGTATGACCGTCTTGAAGCGGCTCTGGAAAAATACCAAAAAATTGAAAGAAAAAAATTGTGGAAAAAAATTGATATCGACAGTGCAACCTATAAAGAACTAAAACCTTTTGACAGTGGAGCTGTAGTCAAACAAATTCGTGAGCGTTTGTTTGTAGACGGTGATTTGAAAAGAGATTCTAAAAGCGATTTGTACGATGAAGAGCTAATGGCCGGAGTTTTAAATTATAAAAAAAGATATGGTCTTACTTTAAATTACAAACTTTCATTTGAACATATCAAACAAATGAACGAACCTGTATCGGAAAGAATCAAAACGATACAATTAAATATGGAACGCTGTCGTCTGATTCCTGAAAATTTAATAGACGCAAGAGATTATATTATGGTCAACATTCCGGCTTACAGATTATTATATGTAAGAAATGGAGTCAATGAGTTCGTATCCGATGTTTTCGTAGGAACTACATGGTCAGAAACCGAAATTTTTAGCAGCAACATGGATAAAGTGGTATTTAGTCCATACTGGAACGTGCCTCAGAGTATAATTGATAACGAATTAAAACTCAATATGGCCAGAGATAAAAACTATCTGGAAGATAATAATATGGAATGGAACGGAGGAAAGGTAAGACAAAAACCGGGACCTAAAAACTCTTTAGGACTCGTGAAATTTTTGTTCCCAAATCCGTTTGATATTTACATGCATGACACACCAGCCAAAAGTTTGTTTCAGTTTGAACAGCGTACATTTAGTCACGGTTGTATCAATATAAAAGAGGCCAAAAAACTGGCTCATGTAATCTTGAAAGACGATCCGGACTGGAACGATGAAATGATTGATAACGCAATGAACGGTGAAAAAGAAACGACCTGTATCCTAAAAAATAAAATTCCGATATACATAGGTTATTTTACAAGCTGGGTAAATGAAGAAACCGGTGAAATTTATTTCTATCCTGATGTGTATCAAAAAGATAAACCACAGCCCGAAGAAACTAAAAGCGTGGTGATGGAGTAAATCAGAGTGTGATTTCAGGTTGCCAGAAATGCTTATCAAAATCAACAATCTGATTGTTGATCACTTGGATACCTTCGTTTTCCAGAAGCTGTTGCATTAAATTGGTTCCGTCAAAATGGTGTTTTCCTGTCAAAAGGCCTTTTCGGTTTACAACTCTGTGTGCAGGCACATCATCCATATTGTGACAGGCATTCATTGCCCAGCCTACCATTCGTGCAGAACGCGCTGTACCCAATGCTTTTGCAATTGCGCCATAAGAAGTTACTCTTCCGTACGGAATCTGTCTGGCGATTGCATACACTCTTTCGAAAAAATTTTCTTCAGCCATAATTTGGTTGTTGCCACAGATTAAAAGATAAATTAGAATTGCTTTCACGATTGAACCACCTTTTTTGCCCTATTGCAAAAGCAGTCCGTTTCCTCTTTTAATCTGTGGTTTATTTTTACCCGAAATAATAATTCAGAATATTAAAAAGCGTCACAAGGGCTACCAGTCCTGTAATGCTTCCAATGATTTTATTCATATTCCGCATCAAGTAATCGGTTTTTTGTTCTATTTTTCCAAAGAAAGCAATATAGCAATAGAGTATCGCAAACGATCCTAAAACCGAACCCGAAACAAAAGTGAAAATAATATTGTTTTCGAATGCGAAAATATGATAGGAGGCCAGGGTAATGCTTACCAAAACGTAATAAGGTATGGGGAATAAATTCAGCCCGGAGAGGAGCATTCCCAGAAAAAAACGGCTTTTTTTACTACTCCTTTTTATTTTTGCTTTTTTTCTGCCTTTTGGTTCTTTAGCAATAAACCAAAAATAAATTGTCAGAATAGAAAAAGTAACACATCCTATTTCGCGAAGAACAATTACAACATCTGGTCTTTTGTCAATTACATGTGCAAAAAAAACAGCAACTGCAACCTGAAAAAAAATAACCAGAACAGCGCCTGCTACAAATGAAAGCGCATTTTTTCTTCCTTCTTTCGAATTAATTTTAGCTGCCGTCATATTAAGTAATCCCGGAGGAATTGTCCCAATAGCTGCAGCAAGAAAACCCGAAAATAAAGGAGTGATTAAGGTCATTCGGTTTAAGGAGATAAGATTAGAAATTCGTTTTTAAAACTAAATTAGTCTTTAATTTTAAAACGAATATACGTAATTGCCTTATTAATTTCTAAATATTGTTTTTCGTAAAAAGTCTGGATAGAAGTAACCACTTCCGGACTTCCTTCATTTTTATACACATTATGGTTTGCATATAAAACTTCGTGCCCTTCACCATGTAATAATCCCAAAGTATAACCGTGCATAAATTCGCTGTCGGTTTTTAGGTTTACAACACCATCTTTTTTGAGAATTTTTTTATACAATTTCAAAAACTCAGAGTTCGTCATTCTGTGTTTGGTTCTTTTGTATTTGATTTGCGGATCCGGAAAAGTAATCCAGATTTCGTCTACTTCGCCTTCAGCAAAAATATGATTGATCAATTCAATCTGAGTCCGTACAAACGCAACGTTATGAAGACCGTTTTCAACAGCTGTTTTGGCACCTCTCCAGAAACGGGCACCTTTAATGTCAATTCCTATAAAATTTTTGTCCGGGTATTTTTCTGCCAGTCCCACAGAATATTCTCCTTTTCCGCATCCTAATTCTAAAATCAACGGATTGTCATTTTTAAAGAAATCAGTATTCCATTTTCCTTTCAAAGGCATTAAATCGCCTGTAACTTCTTCTCTGGTTGGTTGAAAAACGTTTTGAAATGTTTCGTTTTCCCTGAATCTTTTTAGTTTATTTTTACTTCCCACTTTTTACAAAAATTTTCCGCAAAATTAAGCAATATAAACGAATGGGCGAGGTGTAATTGAAGTTTAAATTTTAGCCGCAGTATTTTCAGGTTTTACGCTGAGAAAGCTGCGGCTTATTTTTGGTTAGTAATGTGGTTCAGTAATTGGGCCTGATTTTGGATCCAGCGTTTCATCATGCTGGGACAAATCCAGTCCGATGTGTTCTGATTCTTCTGAAACTCGTAGCGGAATAATGAAATTCGTCACTTTGAATAAGAAGTAAGCTCCGAAGAAGGTAAAAATGGATACGAGAATTAATGCCATCATGTGATGACCAAAAACGCTCCAGCCGCCGTGCAGTAAACTTGCATTTTCACCGTGGGCAAAAATAGCGGTAAGGATCATTCCCATGATTCCGCCTACACCATGACAGGCAAAAACATCCAGCGTATCATCGAATCTTTTTGAAAAACTGCAGTTTACGGCTGTGTTTGAAACCAATGCTGTTATGAAGCCGAAAAACATACTTTCGGGAACCGATACAAAGCCTGCGGCAGGAGTAATAGCTACTAAACCTACAACAGCCCCGATACATGCCCCAAGAGCAGAAACTTTTCTTCCGTTTACACGATCAAAGAAAATCCACGTTAACATGGCTGCAGCCGATGAAGTTGTGGTGGTGGCAAAAGCCATAGCGGCAGTTCCGTTGGCAGCAAGTGCAGATCCGGCATTGAATCCGAACCAGCCAAACCATAACATTCCGGTTCCTAATAATACAAACGGAATATTGGTTGGAATATGCTGACTGTTTTTTCTTTTTCCTAAAACGATAACTCCGGCCAAAGCGGCAAATCCGGAACTCATGTGTACTACAGTTCCTCCGGCAAAATCTTTTACACCAAAGTAGCTTCCCAGAACACCCGTCGGATACCAAACCGCGTGACACAAAGGAGCATATATAAAAATCGTAAATAAACTAATGAAAATTAAATAAGAGATAAAACGAACGCGCTCAGCAAATGATCCTGTAATGATAGCAGGACAGATAATAGCAAATTTCATCTGAAACAAAGCAAAAAGCATAAACGGAATCGTACTGGCCAATTGTTTATGAGGCAAAACGCCTACATAATCCATAAAAGCAAAAGTGGTAGGATCACCAAAGAAACTGTAAAAATGATCTCCTGAGCCAAAACCAACCGGTTCCCCAAACGCAAGGCTAAAAGCTACTACAACCCATAAAAGTGTCACAACCCCAAGGCAGATAAAACTCTGCAACATAGTCGAAATAACATTTTTCTTGCCTACCATTCCGCCATAGAAGAAAGACAATCCCGGTGTCATGATTAAAACCAGACAGGATGAAGTAAGCATCCAGGCAACGTCTGCCGTTACAATGTGATCAGTGGTGCCAAATGTAGATAATACATAATTATTTTCTGTAACTGTTGGCCAAAATGCACCTATGATACAAACAATACTTATAATAATAAAGGAAATGATCCAGCGTTTTTCTATTTTCATTTTTCAAATACTTTATTGAGCCCTATTTTTTTTGGGGGCAAAGTTAAAAAAAAATAAATATTTTAATTTTAAGGGGTGGCAAAATAGAGGCTGTGTTTTTATTTTAGCAAATTTTATAAAATTAAGCAGCTTTTTTTGAGAGTATTCTATTTTAGACTTCTAAAGTTACGCTATTATTGCCAAATATTTTATAATGAAATTGATATTTTGAGAAGCAACACACTGTGAAAGCCCGAATTACAAGAAGAATGAAAGATATTGCTTATTTTTTTTGAAGTTTGGCAATCAGAATATCTTCAATGGGTGCTTTTATTTTCACAATTGCATCCACCTCGTCATTCGGAATGGTCATGGATAAAACGTAGTGCTGAATTTTCCATTCTTTTCCCACTTTTACCAAAACGCCTGAACCGCGGCAAATTTTCATCTGAGTATTCAGCAATTCGTCAAACCAGGCTATTTTTCCGGACTTGTCAAAAAAGATATGACGTTCTAAAGCGGTAAAATTCCAGGTTGTGCCTTTATCGAAATAAGGTTTTGCCCAACTTTTAAAATCAGGTTTGACCCAATTTTCGGTAGCATCTGTTCCGATGTAAATTGCATCTTCAGCCATGGCATTAAAATAAGCATCAAATTTTACATCGGCGGCGGCTTTGTGCCAGGCATCAAGTGTTTGGTTGATTTTGTCTTTTTCGGCATTTTGGGCATTTGCAAAAACAGTTGCGAATAAAAGTACAAGGATTGTCTTTTTCATGTATAAGATATTTGAAGTTTAAAGATAATAGAATGATTTTTAACTAAAGAAAGTTTCCCGCAGATTTAGCAGATTCAGCAGATAAAATTTTGACAGCTATGAAAAAATCTGCAAAATCTGCAAAATCTGCGAGCGAAAAATGGATATAAGCTTATTGTTGTTTCTCGTAAAGATGCAGAACCGCAAAGAAAATTAAAATAAAAACTTTGCGTCTTAGCGACTTTGCGAGATTAATAAAGACAAAGTATACCTAAGAAAAATACTTAAATTATCATATATCATTTTTAACAAAAGAAAGTTTCTCGCAGATTTAGCAGATAAAATTTTGAAAGCTATGAAAAAATCTGCAAAATCTGCAAAATCTGCGAGCAAAAAAAATATAAGCTTATTGTTATTTTCGTAAAGACGTAAAGTTTTTCGAATTCTCTTATATCCCTTTCTAATACTATTAACAAAGTAACTCAAAACTTAAATTATCTTATATCACTTATATGGTGGAAAAAATTTATATTTGAAAGCTTTTAAATACCTCAATCATGAATTCAAAAATCTACATAAGTTCGATCATTATTGCCTCCTTAGTTTTAATTTCCTGTAAAAAAGAATTAGAACCTCAGGAGAACACCGCAACCTCCGAATTGGTAAGATTAGGACTTGCAAAAGACACTTCTAAAACAGCCGCTCCGGTGGTACAGGCTTCGGCCACAAACCCGAATACAGTTTTAGGAGAAACAAAAGGACTGAATCCCGCTCATGGACAGCCGGGACACCGTTGTGATATAGCCGTTGGTGCACCTTTAAATTCGGCACCAACACAACAAGGGCAGGTAGCAGCTCAGGCACCGCAAACGGTTCAGGTCAATGCAAATCAGCCGAATATGGTTACGACAAAAACGGTAACTGCCGCTCCGGTAAAAGTAGGTAAAGGCATGAATCCGTCGCATGGTCAGCCGGGTCATAGATGTGATATTCCGGTTGGAGCGCCTTTAAATTCTCCAGTTACAAAACCAGCTACCACCACCACTACCGCTGCTGCTCCACAAAGCGGAACAGTCGAAAAATCTTTTTCGGTAACACCTCCGGCAAACAATGCGGTTCCTGCTTTGTTAAGTACCGAAACCGCAAATGCAAAACCCGTAGCGGCCAAAGAAGGAACAAACCCGGTACACGGTCAGCCGGGACATCGCTGCGATATTGCAGTAGGAGCGCCATTGCCGAAATCGTAAGAGGAAGGGACAAAGATGCTAAGAAAACCTTAGAGCCTTTGTCCCTTTGTTGCTTTGAACCTTCAAAAAAAATTAATGCGCTTTCATTTTTTCGAAAGTGGTAGTCAGTGATTTTTTGGCTTTTGCCAAAGCACCGCTAAAAGCTTTTTCAAGTGTATCAGCGTGTTCTGTAACAGTAAGCGGCTGTAAATTGGCAATGCGGACTTCAAGAACGCATTTTTTATCGTTTAAGCTGAATTTCTCTCCATTTTCATCTCCAAAATGCACTTCTATGCGGGTAATTTTATCTTCAAAACGTGCTAAACCTTTTTCTAATTCTTCAGAAAAATAGTTTTCTAATCTTGCGTGTCCTTCAATGTTTTTGTCGGTGTTGATTTGAATTTTCATAACGGTTTATATTTAATGATTGTTTCTCAAATCTATCTTTTTTTAGATGAAATGACAAGTGAGTTAAGGAAAGATTATGAAAAATTTTGCTTGGTTTTTGATCAAAGTTGAAATTATTGTTATAGAATAGGTTTTTGATTTAAGTTTAAAGAATTATGATTTCCAATAGATTAAAAACCTTATTTTAGCAATATAAAATTTTGAATAAATGGAGCAAATAACAGAAGAAGAAAAAATTCAGGAAGTTGTAGAGTATTTCAATATATATATCTTTGAAAACCATATCACTGCTTCAATTAATACACATTCTAAACTTAAAAACTATAATATAAATCCAATCGTTGTAAAGTATTTATCTAAAGTTTTAGAAAATGATTATACTCCGCTTGGGGTTGCAAAAGCATTATATTACCCAAGAGTTCTAGGAACTTCAATAAACACCTCTTTTGGAACAAGAATACAAAATATGTTTGTAGACTTAAAAATTGCTGAAGGCTCTTTAATTAAAGGAATGGATATTGAATTTATTGATAAAATTGATAATCGTAAAAAATGGTGTCAGTTAAAATCTGGACCCAATACTATTAATTCTGAAGATGTAAAACCTTTAATTAATAAATTTACTAATACTATTAATCTTGCGCGTACAAATAAAGCATTTAAAAACATTAATAATACTGATTTTATTGTCGGTGTTCTTTATGGTGAACAATCCGACTTGAGTATGCATTACAAAGTAATTGACAAAACCCATCCAGTAATAATAGGTAAAGAATTTTGGCACAGAGTTACAGGTTTTCCAGATTTCTATGATGGATTAGTAAAAAATCTTCAAATATTAATAGAGAACATTGATACTCAAGATTTAATAAATAAAGGTGTCGAAGAATTAGCTAAAGAAATAGAAATTTCTCAACTTTTCGAATTTAGAGAATCATAATATTGGTTTAAAAACTTAATAATAGAATATCCAACTTCCTTTCCTAAGTTAACAGGAACTGCATTTCCTATTTGTTTATATTGTTGAGCAACAGAACCTGAAAATTCCCAATCATCTGGAAAAGTCTGGATCCTTGCGTATTCGCGAACTGTAAATGGCCTTGTTTCTTCAGGGTGACATCTTTCTGTTTGTTTTTGAGCAGGGCTACAAGTCAATGTTAGACAAGGTTCATCCCAACCAATTCTTCTTGCAATTCCTGTTTTTCCACCACCAAGATAAAAGCTACCGCCCATAAATTCTTTTTGAATTTCAATTGGTAAATCTCTCCAGTATCCTTTTTGCGGAACTAATTTTAAAACTTCAACTTTGCTTTTAGGATACTTTGACCCTCCTGAATTTGGAACATCACAATCAAACAAATCACCTTTCTTTAAAGCATCTTTTAAATTGTAAATTTTTTTGTAAGGCTTTGGATATTCGTATTTTACATTAATATCTTTTCTAATACCAACTAAAATTAGCCTTTCTCTTTTCTGAGGTACATTAAAATTGATTGCTTTTAAGACTTGAATAGGAACAACATTATATCCGATTTCATCTAAAATTGAGATCATACCTTGAAGGGTTTTACCATTGTCATGGTTTAATAATCCTCGAACATTTTCTCCAATACAAATTGGAGGGTTTACTTCTTTTACTACTCTTGCAAATTCATAAAATAATGTCCCTCTAGCATCCGCTAAGCCAAGTTTTTTTCCAGCATAACTAAATGCTTGACAAGGGAAGCCCCCCGTAACAACATCTGCTTTATTATGGTATTCTGAAAAATTGAACTGTTTTATGTCTCCTTCAAGAACATTCCAATTTGGTCTATTAGCCCTTAAAGTTTCGCATGCCCACTTATCTATTTCGTTTAAAGCAACACATTTTAATCCAGCTTTCTCCATTCCAATGGCTAATCCGCCAGCTCCAGCGAAAAGTTCAAGAACGGTATAATTATTTTCTGGAATTACATGATTAGAAATGGTTTCTTGTATATCGTCATCTATAAAACTTGAAAATAAATTATTAATTTCAGATCTTTTGTACATCCTGTAATTGCTCATAGGTTCACGTACAGCACTCAATTTTCCTTCATTGTCCCAACGTCTTAAAGTCTCTTTACTCTTTCCTAACAATTCTGATGCTTCAGACAATGAAATATAGTCGCCCATAACCAAGTTATTTAACATTATACAATGGTTACAAAAATAAATAAAAAAGTTTCATAATTAAAAATGTTTATTGTTATAAATTAGAACAAAAAATAGCTGCTTTTTTATTTGTTTAAAGATCAATTAGATAAGAGAGAATTAAATGAATGAATTTTTGAGTTTCTTTTTTTTATTTCATGTTCCCAAAATCGAAAAACTTTATAGCCTAATTTTTCAACCCTTAGATTATTTTTATAATCCCGTTGCTTATTTTGTTCTATTTTAGCTATCCAAAATCCATATCCATTTTATTTATCCTTCTTCCCACGCTTAATTTTCATCTTCCCATCGACATCAACGGCGACTAAATGCAGTACGATTCCTTTTTCGCGAACGGCGTCGCGTTCGGCCTGGGTGGCGAGCTGAGCATCGTTTTTGGAGTTTCGGAGGGGAATGGTCATTGCGATGTTGGTACCCCGGCCGAAGGAATAAATACCTTTGGCATCCATGTTTAGAACACTGGAACTGATGGTGAGTTTGTGGATATCGATCTGTTCTCCACGCAATTTAAAATTACCCGATAAATCGCTAAAAGTGATGTTTTCGACATTGCGAAACGGAAAGGCAAATTTGCCAACTTTCATGATCGGTTCGAAGTTGATCAAAGTGCCCTGACTGACATTGAAAGTGAGATCTCCGTGGGTCGAATTGGTAATGAGCTCGCCATTACTGTTGATAAAACCGGTTACACGGGCTGAACTGGTGAGTTTTCCGCGGATGTTATCGGGACTGAAGGACTGAACCCCGAAGTTGTTGAACGATTTTAAAAAACTCGCAATATCAACCCGTGTTACCTGCGCGCTGGAACGGAAAGCGAAATTTTTTCCGCTTGGCGAAATTTCGGTATTAAAAGCGACGCTTCCGCCGGAAGTCTGCAGTGAGCCGTTTTTGATTACAAGTTTCGAGTTCAGCATCTGGAGCGTGGCCGTGGTATTGATGGCGGTCAGTTTGTTATAATTTATTTTGTCGGCTTTGATGTCGATTACAACCGAGCATTTTTCGATTACGCTTCGCAATTGGTTGGAAACGGTTGGCTTTTTAGTGGTTTTGGCGACTTTCTGTTTTTTGGAAGAAGCCATAATACCCAGAAATTGTTTGACATCGATATTAGGGCAATAGATTTTCCAGTTGACGACCATTTTTTCGGGTGCATCGTAATAGAGGTTTAGGAAATTATCAATTTTGCCTTCTATAAAAATGGTGTTTTTCTTGTGTTTGTAGGCAATTTTTTTAATGAGCAAAGCCTCTTGGGTAAAGTCGAGCTGTATATTTACTTTTTCGGCCTGAATGTTTTTAGGAATATAATGAAAGGAGGTGTTGATAAGACTCGCATTACCTGTAAAACGCGGTTTGTTGATGTAGAGATCTACAATGTCAAACTGAAATTTCAGATGGGCCGTAGCGTGACCTTCTGAAAACTGAATCCACTTATCGTTGCTCATTTCGTTGAGACGGTTTACATCAAAATCTGAACTCAGGATTCCGGTTGCAAGCGGTTTTTCGAGATTATTGATGCTTAACTGCGGAATTTTGAGCGGTACATTGAGGTAATTTCCTGAAAATTTGGTCAGGATAACAGCCGAATTGGCATCGTCAAAACCTGCTTTTGGCTTGAAATTATTGGTAAAGATGCCTTTAAAACTACAATCGGTAATTGATCCGTCAGGAATGTGGAGTTCGTTATCTTTTATGATTGCCTGAACTACAATTTTCGGATCACCCTCGACATTAAGATCACCTTTGATGTCGCAATTTACATCAATTGGCTTCTTTAAATCAAAACGGTTCAGCTTCGAACTGATGTTTCCGGATAACAGGTTGGAAGCGTTCTGCCATAAAATCGTAGTACCGATATTGATTCCGAAAAGTGAATTTCCTTTCCCTACATTAAAAAAAGCGACAATGTCAAAAGAATCTTCACCGATTTTTAGATTTTCGGTTTTAACATCTATTTTTTCCTTTTCAGAAACATAAGAAACAGCTAAAGTTCCTTTTAGCCTTTTTTCTTTAGCAAAACTGCCATGAACCGTATTAAATGCCAGACTGTTGATCTGCGTATCCAGAAAAACATCGGTCTGCCAGTTGTCGCCGTCATAACGCACTTTTGATTTTAAAAGGGTTACATCAAAGTCAAATAATTTTTGCCCCACACGATTGTCTAAAGTAAAATGGACTTTGTTGAGCTCCACCTGATTGATGATGGTTTCGGTTTCCGATTCGCTTTCGGGCGTTTTTTTCTTTTTAGGCTTAAAAATATTAGCGTTCGAATAACCGTTTTCGGCTTTGTACACATAAATCTGTGCGTCGTTGATCAGTATTTTGCGAATGTTGATTTCCTTTTGAAGCAGACTCCAGACGTTAAGACGTACTTCTATTTCGTTGGTTTTTAATAAAGTATGTTTGTGGATTTGCCATTGATTGTCTTTTAGTTCGACATCTTTCAGGGCAAGTGTAAAATTAGGAAAACCTATTAAAAATTTGTACTGAAAATCACCAACATGAAATTTTCCGTTGATGTTTTCATTGATTTTAGTGTTGATTTTGGCAACGATTTCAGTCTTATTCTGATTAAAATAAACCGATAAGGCACCACAGGCAATAAGAAGGAATCCAATACATCCTAAAATAAAATAACTAAAACGTCTGGCGTATTTTTTAAAACCGGCTGATTGCAGAAAACTTTTAATTCGGTGTAAAATTGCTTTCATAGGATTGTATTTTATCTTCTTAAAGATAACAAAAAATCAACTCTGTTTTAATGTTTTGATTTTCAGTGTTTAACAGGTTTTAATTTCGATTAACAATATCTTTATTATTAATATAATTATTGACAATACATTTATAATCAAAACTAATTTTCATATAACGTTTGATTGATTTAAAATTTCTAAATTTGTACTCAAGTTTAAAACTTATTAAAAAATTGTTTCCCTGAACAAAAAACAGAAGGGATAATCTTAAAATAAATTATTATGGCATTAGCAATCACAGATGCTACTTTTGATGAAGTAGTTTTGAAATCAGATAAACCGGTAATGGTAGATTTTTGGGCAGCATGGTGTGGCCCTTGTAGAATGGTTGGTCCAATCATTGACGAATTAAGCAACGAATACGAAGGTAAAGTTGTTGTTGGAAAAGTTGATGTTGATGCAAATCAGGAATTCGCTGCAAAATACGGTGTGCGTAACATACCAACTGTTTTGGTTTTTCATAACGGTGAAGTAGTAGGTAAACAAGTAGGAGTGGCTCCGAAACAAACTTACGCAGACAGCTTAGACGCTTTGTTGTAATCTTAGATTACGATTGATATAAAAACGGTCTGACGAAAGTCAGGCCTTTTTTATTGCTATGAATTAAATTTGTTCGGATTAAAATAATTTTTGTTTCACGCAGATTTTGCAGATTAAAGCAGATTTAATTTAGATATCAGTTATAGTAATCTGCGTTCATCTGCTTAAATCTTTTTAAAATCTGCGTGAAAAATTTAGCGCATAGATTGTTTCAACCCATCGCTAATGACAAACTTTTACATAGAGACCTTCTAAAACCAATCCTTTTTTTTATTTTTACGAATCTTATATATTCCTTTAAAAATGAAAATCTTCTACTGCTTTCTTAGTTTTTTTACCATCATTACAATTGGTTTTTCCCAATCAAAACAAAAAGAAAGTATTCTTTTAGAAAATGGCGTTTCCGAGCAGCTGGCCATTTTTCGAAAACATCAAATTTCTGATGTGAATTATGAGCTTTTATTCGAAATCCCAAATCAGAAAAGTGAAAACATCAATTCTCAATTGACTTTAAATTTAAATTTGTCTGATTTGAGTCAGCCCTTATATTTAGATTTTAAAGAGAAAACTTCAAATATAAAATCAGTTTCAGCAAACGGAAAAAGTATCGCTATTGTTCATGAAAAAGGACATATTGCTGTTCCTGTTGAAAGTTTGATTTCAGGAAAAAATACGATTGTAATTTCATTCATCGCCGGAAATTTATCTTTAAATAGAAACGATGATTTTCTGTACACTTTATTAGTTCCGGACCGCGCCAGTACTTTATTTCCGTGTTTCGATCAGCCGGACATCAAAGCGACTTACAAACTGAGCCTTTCTGTTCCAAAAGAGTGGAAGGTTTTGGCTGGAGCCGATGTAAAAGAGAAAGTTGAAAAGGGTGATTTTACTTCGTACACTTTCGGGGAATCGGACAAAATGAGTACGTATTTGTTTTCGTTTGTAGCGGGAAAATTCAATAGTATCACGAAGAAACCTGGTTTAGAAATGACTTTTTTATACCGCGAAAATGACAAAGGCAAACTAGAAAGCAGCACCGATACTATTTTCAATCTACATCAGCAATCTTTAGATTTTTTAGAAAAATATACCAATTATAAATTTCCTTTTCAGAAATTGGATTTTGCGTCAATCCCGGTTTTTCAATATGGTGGAATGGAACATGTAGGTGCAATTCAGTACCGTGAATCGACTTTGTTTCTGGATAACAGCGCAACTGACAGCGAGAAATTAAACCGGGCAAAACTCATCGCACATGAAACCTCACACATGTGGTTTGGTGATTTGGTTACAATGAAATGGTTTGACGATGTCTGGATGAAAGAGGTTTTGGCCAACTTTATGGCAGACAAAATCATGAACCCGATTTTTCCGAAAGTCAATCATAATCTGCAGTTTTTTACAGCGCATTATCCTGGCGCTTACGCGGAAGATCGATCTTTAGGTACACATCCTATCAAACAGCATTTGGCGAATTTAAAGAATGCGGGTTCGCTTTATGGAGCCATTATTTACAACAAAGCGCCCATTATGATGCGTCAGTTAGAAGCTTCGATGGGAAAAGAAGCTTTTCAAAAAGGAATCCAAAAATACATTCAAAAATACGCCAACGACAATGCTGACTGGAATAATCTGGTAGAACTTCTCGATGCCGAAACACCGCTTGATATGAAAAAATGGAGCGAAGTTTGGGTGAACAAATCTGGAAGAGCAATTTTTACGGATAAAGTCGAATACGATTCTAAAAACCGAATCAAAAGCTTTGAAATTCAACAACAAGCCGAAGATAAATCGGAGAATATCTGGCCTCAGGTTTTTCAGATTGGTTTAGTTTATACAAAAGAGGTAAAGATTTTATCTGTTAATATTAATGATAAAAATACCCTTGTAAAAGAGGCTGTCGGACTTGAAAAACCGCTTGCCGTGGTTTACAATTATAATGGTTTTGGATACGGGGTTTTTCCGCTTGACGGGAATAATTTAAATTATATTGCTACGTTGAAAGATGAGGTTGCAAGAGCTTCGTGTTACAGCAATCTTTATGAAAATACATTGATTGGAAATGTTTCGCCAGACAAAGCTTTTGATTCTTTTTTAAAAGGAATTCAAACAGAAGAAAATGAACTGGTTTTAAGAATTGTCTCGAATAGTCTTAATACAATTTACTGGAGATTATTGACGGAAAAACAACAAAAAAAAGTTCAAAAACAGCTTGAAGGTGTTTTGAAAGAGCGCTTGCAGGCTAATTTATCAGCCAATATTAAAAAGACATTATTCGGATTGTTTAGTTCGATTGCCTATTCAAATTCGGCAAAAGCCAGTTTGTATAAAGTATGGAACAGAGAAATCTCGATTCCGAATTTGAAATTAAACGAAGACGATTACACCAATATGGCGATGAACCTGGCGATTTTCAAGCATGCAAAAGCCGATGAGATTTTGGAGAAAACCAGAACATCTTTTACAAATCCGGATAAACAAAAGCGTTTTGAGTTTTTATTGCCTTCATTATCAAAAGTTGAATCGGTTCGAAATGCGTTTATGGAATCTTTAAAAGACGATGCAAACCGCGAGAAAGAATCCTGGGTTTCGGTTGGTTTGGCCAATGTAAATCATCCGCTTCGTCAGGAAAGTGCTCAAAAATATATTAGATTTTCATTAGATTTGACGGAAGAAATCCAGCGTACGGGTGATATCTTTTTTCCAAAAGATTGGCTGGATAATACAGTTGGAAGGTATTCATCGAAATATGCTTTTGATGAAGTACAGCGATTCCTGAAGGAAAATCCTAATTTTAGTCCAATCCTGAAACGTAAATTGTTTATGGCGACAGATTTGCTTTTTAAAGCACAAAATATTAAAAAAGAAACCGAATGAAAATTGAATCGGAAATAGAGAAAGTCTCCAGTTTTCAGCATCTCGAAATGCTGGCGAATCAGGTTGTGGAAGGTTTTATATCCGGAATGCACAAGAGTCCTTTTCATGGGTTTTCGGCAGAATTTGCCGAGCATAAAGTGTATAACGCAGGCGAAAGCACCAAACATATCGACTGGAAATTATTTGCCAAAACCGATCGTTTGTATACGAAACGTTATGAGGAAGAAACCAATTTACGCTGTCATTTGATTGTCGATAACTCATCATCGATGCATTATCCTGAACTGAAATCGAATCAGCCTTTTTATGAAAAGAAGATTGGTTTTGCGGTTTTGGCTTCGGCAGTTTTAATGAATATTTTAAAGAAACAGCGTGATGCCGTTGGTTTAAGTGTTTTCTCCAATAGTTACGAATATTACGCCCCTGAAAAAGGAAGCGATCGTCATCACAGAATGCTTTTGAATAAACTGGAGCAGTTATTAGAACAGCCAAAGGTAAAAAAAAGCACGGACACGATTACGTATTTGCATCAGATCGCAGAGAAAATGCACCGTCGTTCGATGATTATTCTGTTTACCGATATGTTTCAGTCTGAAGATGATGAAAAGCTTTTTAACGCGCTGCAGCACTTAAAACACAACAAGCATAAAGTAGTTTTATTTCACGTAGTCGATCATGAAACCGAGCTGAAATTTGACTTCGATAACACGCCAAGAAAGTTTATCGACTTAGAATCGGGTGAAGAAGTATCGATTTTTGCTGATAATGTAAAGCTGGAATATGAAAAAAGGGCAGAAGCCTACTTTAAAAATCTGGCTTTAACCTGTGCCAAGAACCAGATTAAGTACGTTCCGGTCAATGTTGGCGATAATTTTGAAAAAATATTGACTACATATTTGGTTGAAAAACAAAACTTTGGCTAAAAAGCTAAAAAAATATTTCACTTTTTTTATAAAAACACTTGCAGAAACGAAATTCTGTACTATCTTTGCAACCGCAATAACGCAGAGGTTTGGTAGTTCAGTTGGTTAGAATACATGCCTGTCACGCATGGGGTCGCGGGTTCGAGTCCCGTCCAGACCGCAATATTGGGAGAAGCCTTTCTTAACGGAAAGGCTTTTTTGCCCAAATACGGTATCTAAGATTAGTTGTGTTGTTTTGCTACGACTTTGTAACTCGTAGCTGGTTTAGTAGTTAGACCAATGAAAAGCTTTCCACTTTTGTGGACGGCTTTTTTGATTTAAAGACCTTTTTTACTTAATGGTAAATTGTTTTTGAATTAAAGAATTCTTCCGGTAATATATTTCCAAATATCCCTAAAATGTGATTTCAGTTTTCTGTTGTTATAAGTACCTGAATTTTCTATTATTTCGAATCGTGCGTAGTGATTGATTCGAAATCGTGTGCTTTTAGAATTTTAAAATAAAGATTTTCTAAAAAAAATAAAAACAAAAAACCCGAATATTGCTATTCGGGTTTTGTGGTACCTCCAGGGATCGAACCAGGGACACATGGATTTTCAGTCCATTGCTCTACCATCTGAGCTAAGGTACCTTGCTTGTCGTTACATTCTCTATTTTCATAGTGTTGTGTGAACGTGTTTGCGGGTGCAAATATATAATCATTTTTGGTTTGTGCAAAACATTTTTTTAAAAAAATCAATTCGTATCTTCGCATTGGTAAAAAAATAAATATGGTTTTAACTATTGATGTTGGAAATACCCGGATTAAAGCTGCTGTTTTTGAGGGGGATAGTGTTTTGGGGAAATTTGTTTTTGAGAAAAATCAGCTTGAAAAAAAAATTAAAAATATTTTAGAAAAATTTCAAAATTGTTCTGATTTGGTTGTTGCTTCAGTCGGAAATGTCGAAAAGCAGTCTTTTTTGACTTTTGAAAAACAGCTTAATATTCATTTTTTAACTCACGAAAATGCTTTTCCTTTTGTTAATAAGTATGCTACCCCAAAAACTTTAGGGATTGACAGGATGGTTTTGGCTGCCGGGGCGGTTTTGCAGTTTCCCAAACAAAACAGGCTGGTAATTGATGCCGGAACTTGTGTAACATACGATTTTATCGACGAATCAGATCATTATTTGGGTGGAGCTATCTCTCCAGGTTTGCAATTGCGGTACGAAACGTTACATAATTTTACTGCTAAGCTGCCTCTTTTAGAGTTAGAGGTTCCCGAATCTTACATTGGCAATAGTACTGCACAGTCTATACATTCAGGAATTGTTAACGGTTTCGTCTATGAGATTGACGGTTTTATCGATGAATATCGTAGAAATTTTTCAAATTTTATAATAATTTTAACGGGAGGTGATACAGATTTTTTGGCTAAACGATTAAAAAATACCATATTTGCCAATTCAAATTTCCTACTGGAAAGTTTGAATCAAATATTTCAATATAAAATCGACAATGATTAAAAAAATTATACTAAGCACCTGTCTGCTTGTTTCGTTTGTTTCATTTGCTCAGCAGGGTACAGCTTCTCCTTATTCTTTTTACGGAATAGGTGATGTTAGATTTAGAGGTACTTTAGAAAACAGGTCAATGGCTGGTGTTTCGGTAGAACAGGATAGTATACATATAAATGTAGAAAATCCCGCAAGTTATGCTGCTCTGATACAAACAACCTTTACTGTAGGAGGGACTTATGGAACTTCTACTGTAAAGAGCCAAAATGAAAAAGCTAATTCTACAAGATCTACTTTTGATTATTTGCTTGTTGGTATACCAATGGGTAAGTTTGGTGGGGGATTTGGTTTGATTCCGGTCTCTTCTGTCGGTTATAAAATCAGAAATGATAATTCGGGTACTGAACTTCCGAGCACTCAGTATGAGGGAGAAGGAGGTTTAAATAAAGCTTTTTTAGCATTAGCATATAAAATAATGCCAAAGTGGAATGTTGGTTTTGATATGCAGTATAATTTCGGAAAAATAGAAACTACAAGTATAGAAGCTATAACTGGAGTTTCTAGCGGAACAAGAGAAACAAACACTTCAATATTGTCTGGTTTTAATTTTAATGTAGGTACTATGTATCAAACTAAAATTAATAAAAAACTGGAATTGTTTACGAGTCTGGCTTATACATTTGGAAGCAACCTGACATCGGATAGTGAAAGAACAATTGAAGTGGATGGTGATGATACTCCATTGGTTACTGATCCTGCAAGTATTGTTTTGAAAATGCCTAACAAAGTAACTATTGGTGCAGGTATTGGACAGGCCAGAAAATGGTTGGTGGGTACGAGTCTTGCTTTTCAGGGTAATGGTAAATTTGAAAATTATTATAACACAAGCGAGAATGTTCATTATGAAAAATACGCAAAATATGCTGTAGGAGGATATTATCTTCCAAATTATACCTCTTTCTCAAGTTATTTTAGCAGAATTACTTACAGAGCTGGTTTTAAATACGAAAAAATTGGACTGGTGGTGAATAATGAGTCTATAAAAGATGTCGGAATATCTTTGGGAGCAGGTTTTCCAATTACAGGGTCATTTTCTAATGTGAATTTCGGAATTGAATATGGTAAAAAAGGAACTGTTTCTGCTAATTTAGTTCAGGAAAATTATTTAAACTTAAGTCTTAGTTTTTCTTTCAATGACAAATGGTTTGTAAAAAATAAATACAATTAATGTTTAAATTAATGCTTTTTTAAGCTTTTGCAATTTACTACATTTGGCAAATGAATTTACCAAAAAAATATAATCTTATAACCGTTGTCACAGTTTTTACTGTGACACTGTTTTTTGGGTGCGAAAGTAATTTTAAAGAAGTACAGAAAATTAATTTTTCAGAATTTGTACCGGGAACCGATGCAGATACAGTCAATATAAAATATACAGATTCCGGGCGAATAACGGGTGTTTTAAAAAGCCGTAAGATGCTGGATTATTCTGGTGTTGATTTTCCTTTTACGGAATTTCCAAAAGGGATTGATGTAACTTTGTACGACAAAAAGCAAAAACGTACTTTTATAGTCGCAAATTATGCTGTTTCGTATAAGGAAACCGGAATTATTGATCTTCAGGGAAAAGTAAAAATCACTTCAGAAGAGGGGCAGATGCTTGAAACAGAACAATTGTACTTTGATCAGAAAAATGAATGGTTTTATACCGAAAGAAAGTTTAAGCTTACGGATGCCAAAGGGGTCTCAAATGGTCAGGGAATAGATTTTAGTAAAGATTTTAAAGTGATAAATTCACAAAGAGTAAGCGGCGAAATTGAAGCCGGTGAAGAATAAAATAAAATTATGGGTTATTTAAAATATACACAGTACGCTTATCTTATTGTTGCAGTTCTTTTTATATACGATGCAATAACAAAAATAAATGCCGGGAATGACACTCCCTGGCTTAGTTTTTTGATTGCTGGCATGGGGGTTTTTATGTTTTTCTTCAGAAGAAAATTTGCTAAAAAATTTGAAGACCGCAACAAGAAACAGTAAAAAATGGAAATAGGTATTATAATAACGTGTTTAATACTGTCAGCCTTTTTTTCAGGAATGGAAATAGCCTTTGTTTCCTCTAATAAAATTTACCTTGAGATAGAAAAGAAACAGGATAATTTTATTTCCCGTATATTATCCAGACTTACCGAAAAACCATCAAGATTTATTGCAGCAATGCTTGTAGGCAATACTATAGCATTAGTTGTGTATGGTTTTTTTACTGGAAATCTGATTTTTAAATATATTACAGATTCCGGATTTCAATTTTCTGTTTATAACAACTTATTACTTCAGACTTTAATTTCCACCTTTATTGTTTTAATAACTGCGGAGTTTTTTCCAAAAGTTTTTTTTCAGATTTATGCCAACTCCCTAATCAGGTTTTTCGCAATTCCGGCTTATATTTTTTATAGGTTATTTTATTATATTTCGATCTTTTTTATCTGGATTTCCGATTTTATCCTAAAGAAATTTTTTAAAACAGAAGGAGACCGGGCGCAATTGTATTTTAGTAAAATAGAATTAGGAAATTACATTGCAGAGCAAATGAATTCTGTTGAAGATAAAGAAGAAGTTGATTCTGAAATTCAGATTTTCCAGAATGCGTTAGAGTTCTCGGGAGTGAAAGCAAGGGATGTCATGACGCCAAGAACAGAGATTGTTGATATAGATTTGTTTGATAGTGTTGCTGATCTTAAAGCTTTGTTTATTGAAACAGGCTATTCTAAAATTATAGTGAGTCAAAATTCTCTTGACGATATTGTGGGCTATGTGCATTCCTTTGATTTGTTTAAAAAACCAAATACAATAAAATCAGTTTTAATGGCTGTAGAATTTGTGCCTGAAACCATTTTGATAAAAGACGCTCTGAGCCAGCTTATAAAAAAAAGAAAAAATGTTGCTGTTGTTCTGGATGAATACGGAGGAACTTCCGGGATTATTACAATTGAAGATATTGTAGAGGAGCTTTTCGGGGAAATCGAGGACGAGCATGACCTGGACGAAGAACTAATTGAAAAACGATTAAAAGAAAGAGAATACCTGTTTTCGGCAAGATTGGAGGTTGAATATCTGAATGAGAATTATAATCTGGGAATTCCCGAAAATGATTCTTATGGTACCCTGGGTGGTTTTATTATGGATTTTACAAAAGATATTCCGCAAAGAGGAGAAAAAATCAGCATTGGGAATTATCAATTTGTAATAGAAGAATGTTCCAACAAGAAAATCGAATTGGTAAAAATGACTTTGAAAGAATAATTTTTTATTAATTTTAAAAAAATGTGCAAAATAAAACACTAGTTGTATTGTTATTAACTAGATAATTGTATTTTCGCAAACTGAATATAAAATTAACTATAATAAAAATGGCAGTTTTAGCAAAAATTAGACAGCGTTCCGCATTATTGATAGGAGTTATTGCACTTGCTTTATTAGCATTTATAATACAAGATCTTTTCAATAGCGGTACTTTTAGTCAAAGTTCAAAAGATGTAGGAAGCATCGATGGAAAAGATATTTCATTTGAAGACTTTAGGGTTAAAGTTAGTAATGTTGAAAAAAGTGGGCAAGGAATTACTTCCACTGAAGCTGCAAACAGAGTATGGGATCAGGAGGTTTCAATTGCATTATTATCAGCTCAGTTTGATAAACTTGGACTTAGAGTTGGAGAAAAACACCTTTTGGAAGTTTTAAAAGCAGATCCTAATATTGGTAAAAACCCGATGTTCTTAAATGCAGCAGGGATGTTTGATGTTAATAAGTTCAAAGAATACTTCAAAGCAAATCCTGAAGCAGCTCAGTTTATTACTGAAAAAGAAAAAGACGCAACTTTAAATGCTAAGTTTCAAATTTACAGCACACTTGTAAAATCAGGTTTGTATACTACTGCAAGTGAAGGAAAGCTAAAATATGAAATGGAAGCCAACAAAGTGAACTTTGCATATGTTGCAGCTTTATATTCTTCTATCAAAGACAGTGAAGTAAAAATTTCTGATTCAGAAATCGTTGACTACATGAAGAAGAATGAGAAAAAATTTAAAGCAGATGCGACTCGAGAAATCCAGTATGTTTTAGTAGAAGACAAGCCTTCAAAACAAGATGAAGCTGAAATTAAAGCTAAAATCACTTCTTTATTAAACGGAAGAGTAGAGTACAATGCTAAAACTGGTAAAAATGATACATTACCAGGTTTCAGAAATGCGACAAACATTGCTGAATTTGTAAATTCAAACTCTGACATTCCTTACGATTCAACTTATATCCCTAAAAATTCTCTGCCTGCTGTTGATGCTGATAAAATATTCAGTTTAGCTCCGGGTCAAATTTATGGGCCATATGTTTTTGGAAAATACTATGCAATTTCTAAATCATTAGGGTTTAAAGCAGGTGTTAATGCAAAAGCAAGCCACATCTTAATCGGATATGAAGGATCTCAGACTCCAAACCAAAAAGAAAAAAGAACTAAAGAAGAAGCGAAAGCTAAAGCTGAGGATATTTTAAAACAAGTTCAGGCTAATCCGGACAGTTTTATGATGCTGGCTTTTACAAGTTCTGATGATTCTTCTGCACAGCAGGGTGGTGATTTAGGATATTTCGGTCCAAACCAGATGGTAAAACCATTCAATGATTTTGTATTCAATAACGGAATTGGAAAAGTTGGTTTAGTTGAAACTCCTTTTGGATTTCACATTATTAAAATTACAGACAAACAAGACGGAATTCGTTTAGCTACAATTGCACAGAAAATTCAGCCTTCTGAAGCTACATCTGATAAAGTGTTTACATTGGCAACTAAATTTGAAATGGATGCTGCTGATAAAGATTTCAATGCTACTGCTAAACAATTAGGATTAAAAGTTGAAGCTCCCGTATCGGCTAAAGCTATGGATGAGTCTTTTGGCCCGTTAGGAAACCAACGTACTATTGTAAGATGGGCATTTGATAAAGAAACCAAAGAAGGAGATGTAAAACGTTTTGAAATCGCTAATATTGGACACGTAATTGCTCAGTACAAAAGCGAAAACCAATCAGGTTTAGTCTCTGTTACTTTAGCAAGACCTTATGTAGAGCCAATTCTTAAAAACAAGAAAAAAGCAGAGCTGTTAAAAGCTAAAATGACTGGCTCTAATATCGATGCTATTGCTAAAACTGCAGGTGTAAAAGTACAGCAGGCAACCAATGTTACTTTAGATAACCCGGTTTTACCTGGTGGAGTTGGGCAGGAGCCTAAAGTTGTAGGTAATGCATTTGCATTGGCTGCGAATAAAGTATCTGCACCTATTGAAGGGAATACCGGAGTTTATGTTGTAAAAAACATTAGTACTGTAAAAGCACCAGCATTGCAAAATCATGCTGAATATGTGTCAAAAGTAAAAGCTCAAAGCGCATCTGATGCGAGCAGAATTTTACCAGCTTTGAAAAACAATGCTAAAATTGAAGATAATAGATTAGATTTTAATTACTAGTTTTAAGTAATAAACTAAAAATATAAACCCCAAAACCATTAAAGGTTTTGGGGTTTTCTTTGTTTAAAAATGAGTTTGTAAGATTTTATTTCGATAGCAACGAACGGTTTTTCTAATATCATATAGGAATAATAGAAATATGATTTAAAAAATTTGGGATATTCAAAATATTGCATTTAATTTGTCAGAATTTTTGTTTTAACAAAATAAATTTGGGGTTGTAAATTCCCAATAAAACTAAAAAAGAAGATGCGGGATAAATGCTTTAATAATCAGGTATTTTAATTTATATGTTTAAGTTTTTTAGAAAAAAAGCTAAAGTGTATTCCAAAATTGAAAATCATATTTATGGAATAATTACAGAACTTTTAAAAGTTAGCAGTACTGATATAAATGTTGATGAATTAGGAGGGAAATACTACTTAAGCAACGAAGAGCAGCATTTTAAAGTTACCATACTCAGTAATGATTATGTTATCAGACTGACCAACACACGTGATTCTGTCGCTGAAAAATACGATAAGGTTTTTGTGGAAGATGTTTTGAAAGCAGTAAAGGAAGAAAAACACCGCAGAATGGAATTGGTTTACGATTCTATTACAAACAGCATAGAAAAGATGGCAGAACGTTTGCACAACACGCTTATCGAATCTAATGAGCAGGAAAATCAAAAGGTTCGCAGACTTCAGACGAAACATACAAAAGATAAAAAGGCAAATTAAGGAGAATCTTTACTTTTATAAAATCATTTCATCGTAAGAAAGAATAGTTTCGTATCCTCTCGAGCTAAAATACGCTGTCGGATTTTCTTTAGAAACAATCATTACGAAATCTCCGCCCCAGGCACCAAGACTTTTGATTGCTCCATCAAAATCAGGAAAAGCCTTTTCTTTAATAGTCTGCAATTCCAGTATGTCACTCAAGTGTATTTCGTGATTTTCTAAAGCATGAGCAAACTCTTTTAATGTTTTTGCCTTGATAACTGCATCGGTAATTTTGTTGTTGGCAATTATATTTTTGGCTAAATGAATGTTCTTGTTTTTATAGTAGGCATTTACTGCGGTTTTGCTACTTTGCTTTTTATTTAGATAAACAAAATAAATGCTTTCGGTAAAATCTGGATGAAAGCTTATTGGCTCAACGATTGGGAGATTATTTTCTAAACGATAGATAACAGGTGAATCATTCTGCGCACAGGCAATATCGTAACCACTGCCTCCAAAACTGTTTTTAAGCAAAGTAAAAGCATCAATTTGTGTCCACTGGGCTATGTTGTTTAATAAAGTCGAAGAAGTGCCTAATCCCCAGTTTTTAGGAAAGGTAAGTTCTGTGGTGACTTTGTAACCATCAGCATTTTCAATGAAAGCTGGATTTAAGAGATAGGCTTCATGCAGAATATTAAGCAGGGTTGTTTTTACTGTTTCTGTTTCGGCCTTTACATTATTAATTATTTCATTAAAAGAAATAGTATCTTCAAACCAGATTTTTTCATCGATGTTGTAGCTTTTCCATTCGATTTCCTGATTTGAACCATTTTCGACAATTAGGTTTTGCCCAAATTTGGTAGGTAATGCCAAGGCTTTAGCTCCGTCGAGAACTAAATATTCTCCTGTAATTAGAAGTTTTCCGTTACTGTAAAAGGTTGTTTTCATGCTGTGTTTTTAGCCCCGATAGTAGTGTAAATCCTTTTGTGCCGGGGTTCGGCGCAAAAGATTGCAACGAATAGCGGGAATAGCTTCTAATTATTTTCTTAAATTTTCAATAAACTCCACTACAGCACTATGGGATACAGCGGTTTTTTTAAAATGTGTTTTAATTAAATGACGCTCCTCTTCGTTGGCTTCAAACTGGTTCATGATGTTGTTCAGGTGCATTTTCATGTGGCCTTCCTGAATTCCGGTTGTAGTTAGCGATCTCAAAGCAGCAAAATTTTGTGCCAGACCAGCGACGGCTACTATTTGCATCAGTTCTTCTGCAGATGGTTTTTCGAGCATTTCGAGACATAATTTTACTAAGGGATGTAATGAAGTTAGTCCGCCAACGGTTCCTAATGCCAATGGGATTTCTAACCAAAAAGTAAAAATTCCGTTTTCAATTTTGGCATGCGATAAACTTGAATATTGCCCGTTTCGTGAAGCGTAAGCATGTACACCGGCTTCGACTGCCCTGAAATCGTTTCCTGTTGCCAGAATTACGGCATCGACACCATTCATAATACCTTTATTGTGTGTTACAGCTCTGAAAGGCTCTGCTTCGGCAATTTGCACGGCTTGTACAAAACGCTGTGCAAAATCCTCAGGATTCGAAATATGTTTTTCTGTTAAATCTTCTACCGGGCAGGAAACTTCGGCTCTTACAATACAGTTGGGCACATAATTTGACAAAATGCTCATGATTACCTGAATTTCGAAACCAGATTTTTGGGCTTCTTCTTTTAAAGTAAAAGCAAACTGCTCCAGGCAGGAGTTGATAAAATTGGCTCCCATACTGTCTTTTGTTTCAAAGTTTGCATGAAGCTGAAAATAATTTTCGAGTAAATTTCGCTTGTCTTTTAATTGTATATCAAGTATTCCTCCGCCACGTTGTTGCATGTTTTTGGTAATGCTTTGCGTTTCTGAGAAAAATTTTGGTTTTATGTCATTGAAAAAGGCTATCAGTTTTTCGGCTTCCCCTTTGAAAGTAAAATGAACCTGTCCAATTTTTTCGGTATCAATAACTGTAGCTTTAAATCCGCCGCGGGTTGCCCAGTATTTGGCTGATTTTGATGCTGCTGCGACTACAGAGCTTTCTTCAATTGCCATTGGAATGGTTTTGTAGTTTCCGTTGATTAAAAAATTGGGAGCTACACCAAGCGGAATATAAAAATTGGTAATGGTATTTTCTATAAATTCATCATGTAGTTGCTGAAGCTTTTCGTCTGAATTCCAGTAATTTCTTATTATATTTTGTGCTTCTTCTGGGTTTGAAAAAAATTCTTTGGCAATCCAGTTGATTTTTTCTTTTTTGGATAATTTAGAAAATCCGGCAACAGCGTTGTTCATTCTCAGTATATTAAATAATAATGTTGCGGCAAAGATACCAATTTAAGAGTTTTGTTTGTAATCTATTTAAAATTTGAAAAGGATGTAAATGTATTTTTTTTAACATTTAACAGTTAAAATGTGTATTATGTTTATTTTTTTCATTAAAATTGGACTCTTTTTTAAACAAAATAATGCTAATGAATACAGGTAGAATTACTCTGATATTTTTGTTACTGGTTGCGACTGCTTTTGGACAGCAAAAAATTACCGTTGAAAATATTTATAGCGGTGCTTTTCGGACAAAAGGAATGGATGAATTGCAATCTTTAAAAAACACCAATCAATATACGGTTTTAAATGTAGATCAGTCCAGCAGAAGTATGCAGATTGATTTGTATGATTTTGCTACTCTAAAAAAAGTATCAAACCTAATAGATACTAAAAATCATGCAGCTCTTGCAGACGGAATAGACAGCTACACATTTGATGCTTCTGAAAAAAAGATTTTAATTGCCTGTAATTCCAGTCAGATATTTCGTCACTCGTTTACAGCAGATTATTTTTTATATGATATTGCTTCTAAATCTTTAACGAAACTTTTCGACTTTCAGATTCAGGAGCCGACTTTTTCTCCAGACGGAACTAAAATTGCTTATGCTAAAGAAAATAATCTTTATGTGTATGATATAGCATCAAAAAAATCGGTTGCAGTTACTACAGATGGAAAGAAAAATGCAGTTATAAACGGTATTACGGATTGGGTTTATGAAGAAGAATTTGCCTTTGTCCGGGCGTTTGACTGGAGTAAAGACAGTAAAAAAATAGCTTATATCCGTTTTGATGAGAGTCAGGTTCCGGAGTTCTCAATGTCTATGTTTCATAAAGATTTATATCCAACAATTGAAACTTTTAAATATCCTAAAGCGGGAGAAAAAAACTCTGAGGTATCTTTGCACATCTTTGATGTAGCCGGAAATAGTACTAAAAAAGTTGATTTAGCAAATTACAATGATTTTTATATTGCAAGACTGCAATGGACAAATGATAACAATACCTTATCTGCTCAGGTTTTAAACCGTCACCAGGACAATCTGGATTTGTTATTTGTTGATGGAAGTACAGCTACAGCAAAGGTTGTCTTAAATGAAAAAGACAAGGCGTATGTAGATGTTACGGATAATTTGACTTTCTTAAAAGATAATGGTTTTATCTGGACCAGCGAAAAAGACGGATTCAATCATATTTATGTGTATGATAAAACCGGAAAACTTAAAAATCAGGTTACAAAAGGGAACTGGGAAGTAACTTCATACTACGGTTTCGACGAAAAAACAAAAACTATTTTCTACCAGTCTACAGAAAATGGTTCTATCAACAGAGCAGTTTACCGTATTTCATTAGACGGAAAAAATAAAACAGCTTTGGCTGTCAAAACGGGAACAAATGCAGCGACTTTCAGTCCAAATTTTCAATATTTTATTACTACTTTCTCTAGTAATTTACAGCCTACTACTTATACTTTAAATGAAGCGAAAACCGGAAAGGAAATTCAGGTAATCGAAGATAATAAAGCTCTAGCTACTAAATTGGAAGCTTATAATCTGCCAAAAAAAGAGTTCTTTGTTTTAAAAACGGCTAAAGGAAATGAGTTAAATGCCTGGATTTTGAAGCCAAAAGATTTTGATCCTTCTAAAAAATACCCTGTTTTTATGTACCAATATTCTGGTCCTGGATCTCAACAGGTAAATAACGACTGGAATAATACTGATGATTATTGGTTTTTATCGCTTACACAGCAAGGTTACATTGTGGCTTGTGTTGACGGAAGAGGAACAGGCTTTAAAGGAGCTGATTTTAAAAAGGTAACACAAAAAGAATTAGGGAAGTTTGAGGTAGAAGATCAGATTGATGCAGCTAAAGTTATCGGTGCTTATCCTTATGTTGATGCTTCAAGAATTGGAATTTTCGGATGGAGCTATGGCGGATTTATGGCTTCAAACTGTATTTTTCAGGGAGCCGATGTGTTTAAAATGGCAATCGCCGTTGCTCCGGTAACCAACTGGCGTTTTTATGATAGTGTTTATACCGAAAGATACATGCAGACTCCACAGGAAAATTCGAGTGGCTATGATAATAATTCCCCGATTAATCACGTAAGCAAATTAAAAGGGAAATTTCTTTTGATTCACGGTTCAGGTGATGATAACGTTCATGTGCAAAATTCGATGCAAATGATGGAAGCTTTGATTCAGGCAAATAAACAATTCGATTCTCAGATATATCCGGATAAGAATCATGGTATTTATGGGGGGAAAACCAGAATTCAATTGTATAATAAAATGACTAACTTTATTAAAGAAAATTTATAATAATAAGCGCTTTATGACAAATATCTCGGCAAACAAGGAAGAATTTTTTGGACATCCAAAAGCACTTTTTATATTGTTTTTCACGGAAATGTGGGAACGGTTTTCATTTTACGGAATGAAAGCATTATTAATTTTTTATTTAACGCGTTACCATCTTTTCACTGACGTAAACGGAAATCTGTTAATAGGAAGTTATGCTGCATTAGTGTATGCAGTTCCAGTAATTGGAGGTTTTATAGCTGACCGGTATTTAGGTTTTAGAAAAGCAATCGTATTTGGCGGAATAATGTTGGTATTAGGTCATTTAGGAATGGCTTATGAAGGAAATGCTGCTACACAGTCAGTTACTGGAGAAATTACACGGGATGATGTCGCTTTACAGATATTTTATTTTTCACTTTCTTTAATAATTGTGGGTGTTGGTTTTCTTAAGGCCAATATTTCATCTTTGGTAGGTGAATTGTATGAGGTTGGAGATAAAAGAAGAGATTCCGGATTCACTCTGTTTTATATGGGTATAAACCTAGGCTCTTTTTTGGCGACTTTAATTTGCGTATGGCTTGGAGAAAAATATGGATGGAGTTACGGATTTGGTGCTGCAGGTGTAGGGATGTTTTTTGGTTTATTGACTTTTATTTCAGGAAGAAAATTATTGAAAGGAAAAGGGGAATCAAAAGTACCGGAATTATTAGAAAAAAAATCTTTTGGTTTAAAAATCGAATGGATTATTTATGCTGTGAGCGTTTTGTCGGCTTTGGTTTTTTGGCAAATGGTTCAGCGTCATGAAGTGGTTTCTTATTCATTAATGATTGCTGGAGCAGCTTCGTTTGTTTATATCATTTATTATAGTATTACGCAATTAGATAAAAAAGCCAGAGAACAATTGATTGCTTTGACCATTTTGATTGTTTTTACAGTGATTTTCTGGGCATTATTCGAACAGGCTTACACATCATTAAATTTATTTGCTGACAGGATTTTAGACAGAGACTTTTTTGGGCATACTATTTCTGCAGGACAGTTTCTAAGTTTTAATGCTTTATTTATTATATTATTAGCTCCTGTTTTTGCCTGGTTATGGGTGAAACTTGGAAAATATAATCCAAATACAGCCGTGAAATTTTCTATGGCTTTATTGCTTGTAGGATTGGGTTTTGGTTCGTTGGTTTTAGGGATTAGTTTGTCAGGGCTTGGAAAAGTAGCCATGATTTGGTTAATACTTACTTACTTTTTACATACATGTGGTGAATTGTGTTTGTCTCCTGTAGGGCTTTCTGCCGTAACAAAATTATCGCCTTCAAAAATTGTAGGTTTTATGATGGGAGTTTGGTTTTTAGCTACGGCAAGTTCTGAATTTATAGCATCAATTTTGGCAAATATAGCATCCGTTGATACTTCTAATGGTACGGCTCCTGACTTAAATTTAGCAAAACAAAGTTACTTAGTGCTTTTTGAATATCTTTTTTATACAGGTATTGGTTTTGGAATTGTCTTGTTCGCCCTTTCACCAGTAATTAAAAAATTAATGCACGGAGTTGATAAAGAATTAAACAATTAATATAGATGAGTCAGAACAATACAGATCAATTTTTTAAGAGTACCGTTTTAGGACATCCTGCCGGTTTATTCGTTTTATTTTTTACAGAGATGTGGGAGCGTTTTTCATTTTACGGAATGCGTTCACTATTGATATTATTTTTAACCACTTCTTTTGTAGATGGCGGCTGGGGATGGACTCGTGAAAATGCTTCTGCGCTTTTCGGTTCTTATGTAGGGTTGGTTTATCTGTCTACCATGCTTGGAGGTTATTTTGCCGATAAAGTAATTGGTTTTCGCTGGGCTGTTGTAGTCGGCGCAGTTTTAATGACCTTGGGACATGCTTCTATGGCAGTTGAAACAGAATTTTCTATCTACCTTGGTTTAGTATTATTGGTTTTTGGGAATGGTTTTTTTAAACCAAATATGACTTCTATTGTTTCAGAAATGTACAAAGACCGTCCTGAAAAGAAAGACGGAGCTTACACTTTGTTTTACATGGGTGTGAATGCCGGTGCTTTTTTCGGAATTCTGCTTTGTGGTTATTTAGGAGAAAAGGTAGGCTGGAGTTATGGTTTCGGTTTGGCAGGAATTTTTATGTTCTTCGGAATGTTGCAGTTTTGGCTGTCTCAAAATATATTTGGAGATATTGGTTTAAAACCTAACAAAGAAAGTAAAGCAAAAGCTGAGGCTTTAGATACAGACAAAAGGAATCCTTTTTCACCATTGCAATTGGCGGCAATAGCATTTTCTTCAATTGTAGCGTTATTATGGCTTGTAAATGATCCTGCAGCAAAAATATCAGGAGGAAAAGTAAATATTTTTTCTTTCCTTGGGGATAACGGAAATTCAATTGCGATACTTTCTGCATTGATTGTTTTTATTGTTTTGTTGGTGTACAGATTTACTCAATATTCTAAAATTACTAAGGAAAAATTAATAGCAGTAACTTTCTTCGCTTTTCTGACAATCTTTTTTTGGGCCATTTTTGAGCAGTCTCCAAACAGTTTGACCATTTTTGCCAGCGATTATACGGATCGTGTTTTGGTTGGAAACTGGAGTGTAATATTTTTAGTCGTGAATTCATTAATTACGATTTTACCTTTGGTTATTATTACTTGGGTTTTAATTTTATTGTTTAAACAGACTTTTAAATTATATGCTATAGCTAATATTATTTTGAGTATTAGTTTTGTTATTATTTGGGCAATAGCAATCTGGATGCTGGTTAAAGATTACTATACCGCAGGGTATTTAACGTTATCAGATACAACATTGCAAGCTTTAAAAATTGATAAGGTTACGGCACCTCTTACTGAAGTTCCTGCGACATGGTTTTCTACTTTAAATTCATTGTTTATCATTTCGTTGGCTCCATTATTTTCTAAATGGTGGGAAAGTAAATACAATCCTTCTGCAAATTTAAAATATGGTATCGGAATGGGGTTACTTGCATTAGGAATGGCTTGTGTTGCTTTTGGTGCAAATGGTATCGAGCCGGGTGCAAAAACAGCTTCGGTAAGTATGATCTGGCTGATTCTGGTTTATCTTTTTCATACAATGGGAGAGCTTTGTATTTCTCCGGTTGGACTTTCGTACGTTAGTAAATTAGTTCCCGCCCGTATGATTGCCTTTATGTTTGGGGTCTGGTATCTGGCTGTAGCAATCGGAATGAAAGGTGCAGGTATGTTTGGAGAGAACATTGATAAAATTGCCAATGAGCATGGTTTAAGTTATTTCTTTTGGATGCTGACTATTATATCAATTTTGGTTGCTTTATTTTCAATTTTGATGACGCCTGTCATTAAGAAATTAATGCATGGTGTGAGATAACCAGCGGTATTATTTTTTATTTAAATTTGAAGAAAATTAAAATCAAATGAAAAAAATATTTATACTAGCATTTTTTATAATAGGTTCATTTGCTGTAGAAGCTCAGGAGCTGAATTGGCATACAGATGTCAGGGAGGCAATTGCGATAAGCAATAAGGAAAAAAAACCTTTGATGATGTTTTTTACTGGTAGTGACTGGTGTGGTTGGTGTATTCGTTTGCAAAATGAGGTGCTAAAAACGCCTGAATTTCAAAAATGGGCAAAGGAAAATGTGATTTTGGTTGAATTGGATTATCCTAAGCGAACTGCTCAGACTCCGGAAATTAAAAATCAAAATACTGAATTACAGCAAGCTTTTGCAATTCGTGGGTATCCAACCGTTCATTTTGCAACTGCAGAAAGTAAAGATGGAAAAGTAAACTTTAAAGGTCTGGGAAATACCGGTTATGTAGCCGGTGGGCCAACAGCATGGCTGGCAGTAGCCAACGGAATAATTAAAACCCAAAAAATGTAAAAATCATTTTTAAGAAATAATGAAAATCCTCTCACGACAAAAGTGAGAGGATTTTTTTTTGTGTAAAGAGGAAAGTTTTAAGGTTTATTTTGTTAAATATTGTATTTTGATAAAATATTAGAATAAAAAAAACACATTATATATTTTTAGTAGTAAAAAATCTTGTAGAATTAAAATATAATGTTAATTTCGTTTTGCTAACTAACCAAATCTTTTATACTATGATTAAAAAACTACTTGTACTAATTATCTTTTTGGGAGCAATAAGTTCAAACGCACAAAATTTAGTCTGGAAAACAAGTATGGATTCCGCTATAGCTGCCAGTAATGAAGAGAATAAACCAATGTTGATTTTTTTTACTGCTTCAAGTGCTCCAAATAATCTTCAAAATGAAGTTTTTAAAACACCGGATTTTGCTGTCTGGTCAAGAGATAATGTTATATTGGTTAAACTGGATTTATCTGATATGAATGCGTCTGATACTGATAAAGAGCAAAATGTAAAACTTAAAAATGCATTCGGTGTGGAAGATTTGCCAGAAGTGTGTTTTGCAAGTGCTTCAATCAGAAAAAATAAAACAACATTTCAGGCGCTTGGGAAAATTGGGTACAAACCAGGAGGAGCCAAGGCATGGATTGCGGAATCAGAAGCTATTTTACACCCAAGTGAATAAACTTAAATAAAAGCTTTTACTTTATTTGTACAACCCTTTTTGGCAATTGCTAAGGAGGGTTTTTTGTATAAATAAGGTTAAGAACAGTTGAATTTTTTGAATTTTAAAGCGCTAAAAATTTAATTTAATTTAAAATTTTAGTCATAAATAATTAATCCCATTTTAATACATTTTGCATATGACATTTGTTTTTAAAAATGGACTTTTGATGTTTATTTATATTAATTTAGTTTTTTAAATACAACCGAAAAACAATTTAATATGAGCCGAAAATTACTTATTCCATTATTTTTTTTGATTAGCATTTCAATGAAACCGCAGGGATTAGATTGGAAAACCAACATTACCGATGCAATAATTCTAAGCAATGAAGTAAAAAAACCTATACTTATTTTATTCACATCAGCAGATGCACCGGAAGATTTGCAAAATGAAGTTTTTAAAACTGAAGATTTTGAAAAATGGTCCCGTAAAAATGTTGTTTTACTTAAACTTGACTTTTCTGAGACAGAAGAATCAACCGAAGAAAGAGATCAGAATATTAAATTAAAAAGAGCCTTTGGAGTTCAAAATTACCCAGAAGTTTACCTTGCAAAGGCATTTGTAAGAAATGATGAAAGAGCTTTTAACATATTAGGCAAATTGCCTTATAATTTGGGCGGAGTAGATGGCTGGATACACGATTCTGATTTAATATTGAATAAAAGTTATAATTAATTACTTAGTTTAATTTGTAAAATCCTTTTTCACTAATACTGTGAAAAGGGATTTTTTGTTTTTGACAGGTTGTTTTCCAAAGTTTTTGAATTGAATAAGAATTGGATGCGTCTGAAATGATTATTTTAGGATGTAAATTTTTTAAAACACGATCCAGATTAATTTTAGGAGACTGAATTAATAGTAGGATATCTGGCTGTATCTTTTTAGGATAAACTCCTGTACTGTCAATAATATAAATCTTTTTATTGTTAAAATATAAAGTGTTTTTAACTTTTAGAGTCTTTTTTAAATGACTAAAATTACCCGTCAGATAGGAATTTAAAATAGTGTTTTGTGGTGATTTTTTAAAAAAGCTGTCAGTACAAAAAAGGGTAACCTCTTTTCCGCTTCTTTCCGAAATAATTGTTTTTTTCTTCACGTTGTACACAATGATTTCTTTATGGTTTTGTATTTCTTTCTTGGTGAAAATAAATGATAACTGCAGTATGATGACAGCACATAGAACTGCTGTTAATTTAAAAAAATGAGGTCTTTTTATCCAGATGATACTAAGAATTATACATAAATAAAACGAAAACAGATAGTAGCTGTTAAAGCTAATGTCTCTGATTACAAAAGAATCAAAGGAAGCAACAAGGTGAATAATTTTATTTAGGATATAAATGCTTTTTTCTAAAATTTGAATAAAAAATAACGGGACAATATTAAAAATGGTCAGGACCATTACAACTATCCCCACAATCATCACGATAAATAAAACCGGAATGATAAGGATATTTGTTACAAAAAATAATCCTGGAAATTGGTGAAAATAGTATAAACAAAGTGGCAAGGTTCCAATTTGTGCTGCAAACGAAACACTGAGAACATTCCAGATATGCATCATTATTTTATTTTTAGGATTCCATGTATCTTTCAGGAGAGGATGCAGCCAAAAAATAAAAAACAGAGCAAGATAACTTAGCTGAAAACCGACATCAAATAAAAAATAAGGCTCAAACAGTAATATTAAAAGCAGTGAGACCAATAAGGTGTGATAGCTGTTATCACCCCTGCGCAAATGATTTCCAACTGCCAGAAATGAAAACATTACAACCGAACGCAAAACAGAGGGAGATAGACCCGAAATTACAGCGAAAATAAACAACGATGCTAATATGGCGGTCAGTTTTATAAAAGAACCTTTACGGGTGTTACCAACAGGTTTTAAAATAAAATTAATAATCAGCATTATAAATCCAACATGCAGTCCTGAAACAGAAAGTATATGTGTAGCACCCGAAAATTGATAATCCTGAATAATATCTGCTGCTATTTCTTGCCTTTGTCCTAAAATGAGAGCCAGAGCTACATTCATTTCGGTAGGGTTAAAATGTTGCTTGTTAAGATTGCTTACAATTCTTGAATGTAATTTTGCAGAATAATACCAAATATCCTTTTTTATTGTTTTGCTAATACGGATTTCAGATTTTGTGACATAAACCTGTGCATAAATCTGCTTGTCTTTTAAATATTTACTGTAATCAAACTGATTTGGGTTTTTGGGAGAATTGTTGTTTTGTAAAGTAGTTTTTAAACGGATTATATTTCCGATTGAAAGTAAATTGGGGAAACTGTCTTTTTGAATATTTACTATAATTCTTCCTGAATAATGTTGATCTTCAATTTGGCTAATTTGAGCGATGTACCTGTCATTGTAATCATTGCTTTTTAATTTTTCGCGTAAACATAGTGTTATTTGTTGTGGGTTTTCAAAAGCTTTTTTACAATGCGTATAATTTGTTTTGTGTAATGATTCTGTGTGGAAAAGCACTGTTAGGCAACCAACGAAAAAGGAAAGCAAATAAGTATTCAGACTAAAAAGCAGGATAAATTTTTTCTGATTTCGTGATAAAAAGTAGAAAACTGTAAACAAAAATAATAAGGTAATTACAGCAGAATTTATAAAAAATAAACTGAGCTGTAGGTAATAAGTTGTCAAAATGCCGATTATAAAGCAAATTGTAATTTTAGTTAGAGGGAAATTTAATACTTTCATGATATAAAAGTATTAAAATAAAGTAAGAAAAATATTATTTATTAAATTTATTCAAGTATTCTTTTAATCTGAACATACGAATTTTTATAATAAGCTTCTTTTGTTGAAGAAATTATTACTCCTTTTGAAGTGGATGAGTGAACGAATTTTATTTCTTCGCGATTCACTTCTGTAATAAGTCCTACGTGGTTAATTTGTTTACTTTTATTGGTTTTAAAGAAAATCAAATCGCCCTTTTTGGCATCGTCAAACGGAATTATTTTCCCGATTTTAGATTGCTCATAAGAACTCCGCGGCAGTTTTATATTTTCTGATTCAAAAGTAGAGAAAACCAATCCCGAACAATCAAAACCAGCTCTGGTAGTGCCAGATGCTTTATAGGGTGCGCCAATATTGTTTGTAGCAATCTTAATCAGGTTGTTTATAATACTTTTTGTTTCAGGTTTAGACTCTTTGGTAGCTGAAGTCGTACCAGTTTTGCATGATACAATGAGGATAATAAGTAAAATCAGTACGACTATTTTTTTCAAAACGATAATTTTATTGTTTTTGTAAATCGGCTATAATGAGCTTAGCAGTATTCTTGCTGGCGCCGGTTCCTCCAAGTTTTTGTTCAAGAGCGTCGTATTTTTTTAATAACTCCTGACGGTAATCCTGGTTTAATAATTTCTGGAGCTCTTCCTTGATTCTTTTGGTGTTGCAGTCGTTTTGAATTAACTCGGTTACAACTTCTTCATCCATAATTAAATTGACCAGTGAAATGTATTTCAAGGTAATAATGCGCTTTGCAATCTGGTACGATGCCCAACTTCCTTTATAACATACGACTTCAGGGACTTTAAAAAGTGCTGTTTCTAAAGTAGCTGTTCCCGAAGTTACCAAAGCAGCTGTCGAAGAACGTAACAAATCATAAGTTTTGTTTGAAACAAATTTGATGTTTGGGTTCGAAATAAACTGTTGATAAAATTCAAAATCCTGACTAGGTGCTCCGGCAATTACAAACTGATACTCTTTAAAATCATCGACAACACTTAGCATTACACTTAGCATTTTGATGATTTCTTGTTTGCGGCTGCCTGGTAAAACGGCAACAATTGGTTTTTCGCTTAAATGGTTTTCTTTTCTGAAAATAGCTTCGTCAAAAGTAGGCTGATTGTGAATAGCGTCAATTAAAGGATGTCCTACAAAGTCAACAGGAAAATGGTGTTTGTCTTCATAAAAACCTTTTTCGAAAGGCAAAATCACAAACATTTTATCTACATCGCGTTTAATTGCTTCGATCCGGTTTTCTTTCCATGCCCAGATTTGAGGTGAAATATAATAATGAGTTTTATAATGTAATTCTTTTGCCCATTTTGCAATTCGCATATTAAATCCGGGATAATCAATGAAAATGATTACATCCGGCTGAAATTCTGAAATATCCTTTTTGCAGAATTTAATATTATTCAAAATGGTTTTTAAATTGAAAAGCACCTCGACAAAGCCCATAAAAGCCAATTCACGGTAATGCTTCACAAGAGTTCCTCCTGTTTTTTGCATTAAATCGCCGCCCCAAAACCTAATTTCTGCATTTGGATCTTCCTCATATAACGCTTTCATCAAATTAGATCCGTGTAAATCGCCTGAGGCTTCACCGGCAATAATATAATATTTCATAGGTAGATTGTGTTTTTAAGAAATAATCGCCTGCAAAGATAATAACTTAAACCAGCAATGTGGAAATTGCCAAAGCAATCACGGCCAAAATGACCCCGCCAGCCATAAATTCTTTATCTTTTTTTAATAAAAAAGCGAAAACAGCAAGATCCAGAGTTGTACCTATAGTTATCACTTTTCCTAAATAGCCATTTTCTCTGATTGCCTGAATTCCGGATAGTATATCAAATTTTGTAAAAAAGGCAATAAACAAATAACTTCCAAGCAAAGAAGTAAAAATGCCTATTATGAAACCTAAAAAGATGTCTTTTTTATTCATTTAAATTCCAAGTATTGAGTTGCTGGATACTATGATGTGCTGTCAGGTCAAACTGAACAGGAACTACAGAAACATATCCGTTTTCCAGTGCCCATTCATCTGTGTCATTTCCTTTGTCCTGATTAACGAATTCTCCCGAAAGCCAGTAATAGTCTTTTCCAAAAGGAGTTTGGCGTTTATCAAATTTCTCTAACCACATCGCCTTTGCCTGTCTGCAAATCTTTATTCCTTTGATTTCTTTTTCTTTTAACTTCGGGAAGTTAACATTTAATATGACGCCTTCCGGTAATTTTTTTTCTAAGGTTTCTAAAACTATTTTTTTGACGAATGATTTAACCGGTTCAAAATCAGCATTCCAGTTGTAATCCAGTAATGAAAAGCCAATAGCGGGTATTCCCTCAATTCCCGCTTCAACAGCTGCACTCATTGTTCCTGAATAAATTACATTGATAGATGAATTTGATCCATGATTGATTCCTGATACACATAAATCAGGTTTTCTTTTCAATATTTCATGAACGGCTAATTTTACACAATCTACAGGGGTTCCTGAGCAGCTATATTGTATTACAGAATCATCTTCCTTTGAAATTTTATCCAGATATAAAGTATTGTTTATTGTTATGGCATGCCCCATCGCACTTTGAGGTTTGTCTGGTGCTACGACTATGACATCGCCAATAGTTGCCATAATATCTATCAAAGTTCTGATTCCGGGAGCAGAAATGCCATCATCATTGGTTACTAATATTAAGGGCTTTTTGTTTTTCATAGTAAGAATTAGGAATAAGATTTTAAAGACAAATGTAGGAACAGATTTTCGTAGAATGGTAACAAATAAATTAAAATTTGTCAACTAAATTATACAAGCTATTTGCGATTCAAAGATTTTTATATCTTTAACAAAAAATTATAGTAGACTTGGCTTTATTGACTTGATTTTTGCTATAACTTAGATAAAAAAATTGATGAATGCTATTATTAAATTTATGAAACGAAATTATAAAATCCTCATAGCTGTATTATGCTTGTCTGTAACGTTGTTTGCATTCAAAATAAATGCAGATAAAACAGTAGATCCGGACCCAAATAAAGACAAGATGCTTTTGGAGCTGCTGGCATTTGTTATAGAAAAAGGACATTATAACCCGCCTCCTATAGATGATGCGTTTTCAAAAGGTATATTTAAGGATTACATTGAGGCACTTGATCCTTCGAAACGATTTTTCCTTCAGTCTGATATTGATGAATTTAAGCAATATGAGCTAATGCTGGATGATCAGTTTGTAAATAGAGATTTGACGTTTTTTAATCTGACATACACCAGATTGATGAAACGTATGGAAGAAAGCAAAAAAAGGTATAAAGCAATTTTAGCACAGCCATTCAATTATAATATTGAAGAGACCTTTAATGCAGATTATGAGAAAATTCCTTATGCAAAAAACACGGCCGAAATAAATGAAAGATGGAGAATGCAAATTAAATTATCAACTCTTTCGTCTTTGGTAACAAAACAAAAATTAGAGGAAGATAAAAAGAAAAGTGACGCTTCATACAAAGTAAAATCTTTTGAAACTTTGGAGAAAGAAACAAGAGAAAGCTCTTTAAAATCTTTGGATGAGTCTTTTGGGAACATAAAAGATTTGGACAAAGCTGACTGGTTTTCTGTTTATGTAAATGCAATAATGACTCGTTTTGACCCACATACAAGTTATTTTGCGCCAGAAGAAAAAGATCGTTTTGATGTAAATATTAGTGGTAAATTAGAAGGGATTGGAGCACGTTTGACTAAGAAAAATGATTTCACCCAGATTGATGAGCTGATTTCAGGAGGGCCTGCATGGAAAGGAAAAGAACTTGAAGCCGGTGATTTAATTTTAAAAGTGGCACAAGGTAACCAGGAACCTGTAGATGTTGTGGGGATGCGTCTGGATGATGTTGTGAAGAAAATTAAAGGACATAAAGGAACCGAGGTAAAACTGACAGTAAAAAAAGTAGACGGTACTATTAAAGTTATTTCAATCATCAGAGATGTTGTTGAAATTGAAGAAACGTATGCTAAATCTAGTATCGTTGAGAAAAACGGATTAAAATACGGGGTAATTTATTTGCCTAAATTTTATATAGATTTTGAAAATAAAGATGGAAGGGATGCCGGCAAAGATATTGCTTTGGAGGTTGAAAGACTGAAAAAAGAAAATATCAGCGGAATTGTTCTTGATGTACGTGATGACGGAGGAGGATCTCTTTCTACAGTAGTCGATATTGCCGGATTGTTTATTGAAGAAGGACCAATTGTTCAGGTAAAATCTGCTGGAAAAATGAAAGAGGTTTTATATGATAAAGACAAAAAAATTGAATGGAGCGGACCTTTGGTAATTATGGTAAACAGTTTTTCTGCTTCTGCTTCAGAAATATTAGCAGCTGCAATTCAGGATTACAAACGCGGTGTAATTATCGGAAGTAAACAAACTTATGGTAAAGGGACGGTTCAGACTGTTATAGATTTAAATCAGTTTGTGCGTAACAGTGAATATGGAGATTTTGGAGCATTGAAAGCAACTGCTCAAAAATTCTATAGAATTAACGGAGGTTCAACTCAATTAGAAGGTGTAAAAAGTGACGTGGTAATGCCGGATCGTTATGCGTACTTAAAAATGGGTGAGCGCGATATGGATAATGCAATGCCTTGGGATAAAATAGATCCTGCAAATTATAATGTTTGGAATTCTAACGAAAACTTTAATCAGGCAGTAGCAAATAGTAAACTTAGAATTGCTCAAAATCCTCAATTCAAATTGATAGAGGATAATGCAAAATGGATCGATCTTAAGAATAAGGAAAACACATATAGTCTGAATATTAAAAGCTTTAAAGCTACACAGGAGCAGGTAGAAAGTGAAGGCAAGAAATATAAACCTATTGCAGATTATAAAAATAATTTAGTTTTTAAATCATTGCCTTATGAAAATCTGGAAATGGATAAAGATGCTTCATTAAAAGAGAAAAGAGAAGCATGGCATCAGGCTTTATCAAAAGATGTGTATGTTGAAGAAGCTCTAAATGTATTGGATGATTTACAGCCTAAGGGTAATAATAAACAGACCAATTCTACCAAATTAAAAAGAGACAAATTAGTTAAATCCTAATTTTTAAAATAGTATAATTCAAAGGCTCCATATTTTATTTTATGGAGCTTTTTTTTGATTGATAGTTTGATATGAAAAAAACATTTTTTTTATTTTTAAGTACACTATTTCTGATTTCCTGTAAAGATCAAATTCAGGAAAAACAAATGCTTTTGGTACAAAATACTTTTGTTTCGCCATTACAAAATAGTACTCAGGCAAATTATTCTGTAGCTTATTTGCCCATCTCGACTACAAAGCAGATAGTAAAACACGATTATTATACACTGTCTTACAATGAAAAATTTGAACAGGCGGAGTGGGTGGCTTATGAATTAAAAAAAGAATATTTAAAGAATAATGATTTTAAAAGACCTTATTTTATAGAAGATCCTAAAGTGACAACAGGTTCTGCTGACTGGCGGAATTATAAGAAGTCAGGTTATGATAAAGGGCATCTTTGTCCTGCGGGAGATATGGAATTTGATAAAAAAGCATATGATGACACATTTTACACTTCAAATATTTCGCCTCAGAACCATGAGTTTAATAGTGGTATATGGAACCGTTTAGAGAATAAAGTCCGTTATTGGGCTGAAAAGTATAATAACGTATATGTTGTTACAGGTGGAATTTTGAAGGATTCAGATAAAAAAATAGGAACAGAAGAGGTTTCTGTTCCTAAATATTTTTATAAAATTGTTTTAACTAAATTAGGGAAAGAACATAAAGCAATTGCTTTTTTGATTCCGAATGAAAAAAGTCAAAAAGGAATTTATGAGTTTGTTGTTCCTGTGGAGACTTTAGAAAAAATGACCGGAATTGATTTCTTTCCTAATTTGAAAAACTTAAAAAGCAGTAAGGGCTTTTAAATCTGCAATAGTTAGTGTTGGGTTTTGTGCTTTAAAAACAAAACTTCCGGCAACTAAAACATCAGCTCCTGCTTCTACTAATTGTTTTGCATTTTTATTGGTTACGCCGCCATCAATTTCAATCAAAGTCGAAGCATTTTTTTTGATAATTAAATCTTTAAGTTTTTTAATCTTGGTGTATGTGTTTTCTATAAAAGATTGTCCTCCAAAGCCAGGATTCACACTCATAATACAAACTAAATCAATGTCGTTTATTACATCTTCTAATAAATCAATGTTTGTGTGAGGGTTGATGGCAACTCCAGCTTTCATTCCTTCAGCTTTAATAGCTTGTAAAGTTCTGTGAAGATGCGTGCAAGCTTCATAGTGTACAGTTAAATTATTAGCTCCTAAATCTGCAAAAGTTTTGATATAGCGGTCAGGGTCAACAATCATTAAGTGTACGTCTATTGTTTTTTTTGCGTGTTTTGAAATAGCTTCCAAAACCGGCATTCCAAAAGAGATATTCGGAACAAAAACTCCATCCATAATATCAATATGAAACCAGTCAGCCTCGCTGTCATTGATCATTTCGATATCACGTTGTAAATTAGCAAAATCAGCTGCAAGAACAGAAGGAGCAATAAGAGTGTTTTTCATTGTGTGTAGTGGTGTTGTGTTATTTTTTTGCAAAGGTAATTATAAAAAATAAAAAACTCCGGTAATCAGCCGGAGTTTCAATCATCAATCAAAAAACGAACAGTCAATCAAACTGTTGTTTGCGTTACAAAGGTTTCATGTTTCATGTGTCAAGTTACAAAAAGCAACCTGAAACTTTAAACCTGAAACAAATATTGTTTATCCTAAATATGTTTTAAGGATTTTACTTCTGGAAGTGTGTTTTAGTCTGCGGATTGCTTTTTCCTTAATCTGACGTACACGCTCACGGGTTAGGTCGAAAGTTTCGCCGATTTCTTCAAGAGTCATTGGGTGTTGATCGCCAAGACCAAAATACAAACGAACAACATCGGCCTCTCTTGGAGTTAATGTTTCTAATGAACGCTCAATTTCAGTACGTAATGATTCGTGAATTAACTCTCTGTCAGGATTTGGAGATTCTCCGGATCGTAAAACGTCATAAAGGTTAGAATCTTCACCTTCAACAAGAGGTGCATCCATAGATAAGTGACGCCCAGAGTTTTTCATAGACTCTTTTACATCATTTACAGTCATGTCAAGTTCTTTTGCAATTTCCTCAGCAGAAGGCGGACGTTCGTTAGACTGCTCTAATAACGCATACATTTTGTTGATTTTATTGATAGAACCAATTTTATTTAATGGTAAACGAACGATACGTGATTGTTCTGCCAATGCCTGAAGGATCGATTGACGAATCCACCATACAGCGTAAGAGATAAATTTGAATCCACGGGTTTCATCAAAACGTTGTGCTGCTTTAATCAAACCTAAATTTCCTTCATTAATTAAATCAGGAAGAGTTAATCCTTGATTTTGATATTGTTTAGCCACAGATACTACGAAACGTAGGTTGGCTTTTGTTAGTTTTTCTAATGCTCTTTGATCACCAGCCTTTATTCTTTGTGCTAATTCTACCTCTTCATCAGCGGTAATTAGGTCAACTTTTCCAATTTCTTGTAGATATTTGTCTAACGATGCAGTTTCACGATTGGTTACCTGCTTGGTGATTTTAAGTTGTCTCATGTTGTTGTCTCCCTATTTTTTTAAAGTGTACAAATGGTTATACGTAAGAAGTGTCAAAAAAGTTACAACGAATAATATTTTTTTTTAATATAAATCTATCTCGGTATTTATTTTGTCAGCAAAGTAATCAATTTGGTTAAAGAATAAAATTTCAGATCTTTAATATCAGGTAGCCTAAAACTTTTAAATTAATATGAAACAGATCAGATTTCGTTAATTATCAGTGATAATTGTTTGTAGTAGCAGAAGCATACTAAGTTAGTTTAATGTACAGTTTTAATCGAAAAACCCCAAACTCAAATAAATGAATTTGGGGTTTTCTATGAATAAACCTTTAGTAAGATTAGATTACTCTTTTTTCTCCTCACGTGGAGGTCTTGGAACAAGCGCTTTTTTAGACACTTTTTCTTTTTTAGTTTTAGGGTCAATTCCCAGGTATTTCACTTGGAAAATATCTCCCATTTTAACTACATCAGCAACGTTTTCAGTACGTTCCCAAGCTAATTCAGATACGTGAAGTAATACTTCGTTTCCAGGTGCAGCAGTATATTCAACTACAGCCCCAAAATCAAGCATTTTGATTACTTTTACTTCGTAAGCTTCTCCAACCTGAGGTTTGAAAGTTAATGCATCAATTTTAGCCAATACTGTTTTGATTCCTTCTGGATCAGTTCCTAAGATTTCAACAACTCCCTGTTCGTCAACTTCGTTGATTACGATCGTAGTTCCAGTAGCTTTTTGTAATTCCTGAATTACTTTTCCACCAGGTCCAATTAATGCTCCAATAAAGTTTCCAGGGATAGTTCTGGTAATGATTTTTGGTGCGTGAGCTTTAACATCTTCTCTTGGAGTAGCGATAGTTTCAGTTAATTTTCCTAAAATATGCAAACGCCCGTCACGAGCCTGAGCCAAAGCCTGTTCCATAATGTCATAACGTAAACCATCAATTTTGATGTCCATTTGACAAGCTGTAATACCGTCAGCTGTTCCGGTTACTTTAAAGTCCATATCTCCTAAGTGATCTTCGTCTCCTAGGATGTCAGACAATACAGCAAATTTCTCACCGTCAGTAATCAATCCCATAGCAATACCAGAAACTGGTTTTACCATTTGAACTCCAGCATCCATCAAAGCCATTGTTCCGGCACAAACCGTTGCCATAGAAGAAGAACCATTAGATTCTAAAACTTCAGAAACAACACGAATTGTATAAGGACAATCAGCAGGAATCATATTTTTTAAAGCTCTTTGAGCTAAGTTACCGTGACCAACTTCTCTTCTTGAAGTTCCTCTTAAAGGTTTTGCTTCACCAGTCGAGAAAGGAGGGAAGTTATAGTGTAAGTAGAATTTCTCTTCACCTTGTTCAGATGGAGAGTCGATTTGGTTGGCTTCTCTGGAAGTTCCTAAAGTTACTGTAGCCAAAGCCTGAGTTTCTCCACGTGTAAATAAAGACGATCCGTGTACAGATGGTAAATAATCAGTCTCGCACCAGATTGGTCTGATTTCAGTAGTTTTTCTTCCGTCAAGACGAATTCCTTTTTCAAGAATTACGTTACGAACAGCTTCTTTGTTTGTTTTGTAAAAATATTTTCCGACTAAACCGGCAAGATCTGCATTTTCAGCATATTCTTCTTCTGTAAATAAAGCTTTTGCTTCTTCTTTTACTGCAGCAAATTTTTCACCTCTTTCTGATTTTCCAGAAGCTTCTTGTGCAATTGCATAACATTTATCGTATGCAGCAGCTTTTACTTTAGAATAAACAGCTTCGTCTTCAACTTCACCTTCGTAAGTTCTGTATTCCTGAGAGCTAATTTTTGCTCTTAATCTTTGTTGCGCTTCAATTTGAACTTTAATAGCTTCGTGTGCAAATTTAATAGCCTCAATCATTTCAGCTTCTGAGATTTCTTTCATCTCACCTTCAACCATGGCAACAGAATCTAAAGAAGCTCCGATCATCATGTCGATATCAGATTTTTCTAACTCTTCTCTGCTTGGGTTGATTACTAATTTTCCGTCGATACGTGCAACACGTACTTCAGAAATTAAGTTGTAAAATGGAATGTCTGAAACTGCTAATGCTGCTGATGCTGCTAAACCAGCTAATGCGTCTGGCATAACATTGTCGTCATGAGACATTAACTGAATCATAACCTGAGTTTCAGCGTGATAATCGTCTGGGAAAAGCGGACGCAATACACGGTCAACTAATCTCATTGTTAATACTTCGCTGTCGCTTGGTCTTGCTTCTCTTTTGAAAAATCCTCCTGGGAAACGTCCTGCAGCAGCAAATTTTTCGCGGTAATCTACCGTTAATGGTAAAAAGTCAACACCCGGGTTAGATGTTCTTGCAGAAACTGCTGTTGCCAAAAGCATACAGTTTCCTAAACGTACAACAACAGAGCCATCGGCTTGTTTTGCTAATTTACCAGTTTCGATTGAGATGCTTCTTCCATCTCCTAAATCGATAATTTCTTGTGAAACTTGTGGAATCATAAATTTTCCTTTTTGATTATACAATGGGTTTTAGTTGTGTTGTAGTTGTTGTGTGTAGTTGTTGTTATCTAAAACCCAATGAAAAACCAAACTTTTTTTCTTGTAATGCCTGTAACGTAAAAACAAAAAGAGGCACTTTCGCACCTCTTTTCGATATTGATTATTTTCTGATATTCAATACTTTAATGATCTCACGATATCTGTTGATATCTTTCTTTTTCAAGTAGTCCAACAAAGCTCTTCTTTTACCTACTAATAGTACAAGAGAACGCTCAGTGTTGTAATCGTGACGATTTTTTTTCAAATGTTCAGTTAAGTGAGAAATTCTGTAAGTGAACAATGCAATTTGACCTTCTGCGCTTCCAGTGTTTGTTGCACCACCGTGTTGTGCGAAAATCTCTTCTTTCTTTTCTTTAGTTAAATACATTCCAATATTATTTTAATGATTTTTATGTATGTCAATACAACTTTTGTAAGACGGGTGCAAAATTACTATTTATTTTTGGAATTGCAAGATAAAGGAGAATTTAAATTTTTCACTGCAGAGAAAGCTTACATATTGGTTGAGCTTTGAATAGTGATTGGTAATGTATATTGACATCTCACTTTGATTCCTCGGATTTCTCCGGGAATCCATTTTTCAGCATTTGTTATCACTCTTATGGCTTCTTCATCAGTGCCGTATCCAAAACTTTTTATTGTTTTTGGTTCCACTAGCTGGCCTTCCGTGTCAATTATAAAACTAGTTATGACTTTACCGTTGACACCTGGGGGGTACATTGTATTTGAAATTTCTTCCTATTATATGCGTAAAATTTCTGTAATCCGTATTTAGGTTCAGGTTTTTTCTTTATCACAGTATAATTGTGGGTTACTTTTGCATTGTCAATGCTAATGCCTGATACTAATTTTTGATTTTCATAGTTTTCACTAAAAGTATATTCTGCTTTTTTGTCATAACCGACCCAAATGCCATCTTTAAATCCGTTTTTTACTTTTCCGGAAGCAAAATATTTTTCACCAGTTTCTTCATAATCACCATTACCGTCTTTTACTTTTTGTTCTCCCTTGCTGTTCCAAAATTGATTGACTTTGTATACAGATGTCTTTTTTTTCTCTTCAACAATATATTCTCCTTCTTCTTTTAAAATTCCGTTTTCATACCATTTTGTTTCCTTCCCGCTTAAATGATTGTTAACGTAATTTGAAACAGATTTTTTACTGCCGTTTTCGTAATAAAAGATAAACTCTCCTGTTTTGGAGTCGCCCTCTTTTGTTTTAGATAATCCTTCTTTTTCTAATATGCCGGATTTATAATAATCGCTGACTTGATAAGTATCGGGGTTTTTAGAGTAATACCCATTTATAACTCTGTAATATTTATGGTTTCCCTGAGAGGTTTTTTGCCATAGAGAGTCGAGATAGAGGGTTTTGATGTTAGAAGTTACTTGTGAAATAACTAATTTAGGGATTAAAAATAGCATCCAATACAAAATCGGTTTCATAAGGTATAATGTTAGTTAGAAAACGAAAGTAGTATTTTTAAGACGATTTAGCAATTTTTGTATTGCGCAAAATATTTTAAGTGTAGTGAATTGAAATTCTATAAATTTAGTTTTACTTCTGTCCTTTTTTGGCGATTTGTTTTGGGGATAAAGATGTATAAGCCGTTTTTACATTGTTTTCGTCTACACTTATTCCGGAAATTAAAATTCCCTTATCGTAATTTTCAGTAAATGTTATTTTACGTAAAGAATCAGTTCCCTGCCAAATTCCCTGTCTAAGGCCGTCTTTAACAGATCCTTTTTGTGTTGTAAATTTATCTGTTTCTTCATAATCTCCGTTTCCCTCAATTACGGTTTGTTTTTTATTTTCATCCCAATAATTAAGAATCAAGGTTTGTGTGGTTTTTGTTTTGGGATTCCAGATGTTTTGTTTTTCAGATTTTTTGCTTTGGTTTTCATACCAATTGATTTCTTTGCCAGATTTATGATCCTCAGAATAGTTTACAACTGCTTGTTTTGCTCCGTTTTTGTAATAATAAATAAACTCTCCGTCTTTTTTTAAAACATCTCTGTCTAAAGTAGAACCTGTCATTTTCTTTCTTCCGTTTTTGTAAAAATCAGTGACAACATAGCGGATGCTTTTTTGTGAATAGTTGGTAATAACTCTGGTGTAACTGTAGTTCTCGGGTGTGGCTTCGCAGTTAAGCGAATCAAGAAATATTTTTTTTGAGACAACATTAATTTGTGCAAATAGATTTACTGAAAGTATTAAATGGAGTAATATGAAAACGCTTTTTTTCATTCAGGTCTATTTTTTACAATAAAAATAGGGACTTCTAAAATAATTTGGCAACTTCCTGATTTACAAATTCTAAAAATCGTTCGTCAGCTTCCGTAAACGGATCTATGATGTGGCTGTCAATGTCAATTTGCCCAATATTTACACCGTTTACAAATAAAGGTACAACAATTTCTGATTTTACAGTAAAACTACAGGCAATATAATTGTCCTGAGCAGAAACATCCGGAACAACAAAATTGGTATTGCTTTCGGCAACCTGACCACAAATTCCTTTTCCAAACGGAATCACAGTATGGTCTGTTTCAGCTCCTACATAAGGTCCTAAATGCAATGTTTTATTTTCGTGATTGGCGAAATAAAATCCAACCCAATTGTAATATTCAATGTTTTTGTTTAGTAACTGACAGATTGCCAGTAATTTTTCATCTCTGTTTGTATCTGCATCAGCCACAATAGCTGCTATTTTTGGTTCTAATTCCTGAAATGTCATCATGTAAAAATTTTATACAAAAGTATTTAAAGCAAAACTCAAAAAATACATAAATTTGAAAAAAAATCCCTCTTGAAAAAATATTTAGTACAATTTAAACCCTTCCTTATTTTTATAGGGACATTTTTTGCCGCTTATATTTTATTTACACTAGTTTATAAATATTATCTGGACAGCTTTGGTTCAGATGGTATTGACGGAATAACCGTTGTTGTTGGTTCTAATGTCAATTGGTTGATGAGTATTTTTAATTATGATGTATTGGTTCAGAAAAGTTTGTGGGGTTCTTATCTGGAAGTCTGGTATAATAATGTGAATGTTGTTAGAATTGTAGAAGGGTGTAATGCTGTAAGCGTAATGATTTTGTTTGTTTCGTTTGTACTTGCTTTTTCCGGAAAGCTTAAAACGACTTTGTTGTTTATTTTGTCAGGAATTCTTTTTATTTATATTTTAAATGTAGTCAGAATTGCGACATTAACCATTTTGATGTTTCGTTTTCCCGAAAAAGAACATCTTTTGCATGGAGTTCTTTTTCCTTTGATTATTTATGGATTGGTTTTCATTTTATGGGTTATATGGGTAAATAAATTTTCAAAATATGCTAAATAAATTTTCCGGAAATAAATTCAAAATTAGTATAAGCATTTTGATTATTTTGTGTTTAGGAAGTATTCGGGCTTTGGAAAACCAATTGTTTTACGATCCTTTTCTCGTTTATTTTGATTCAGATTTTAAAGGAATCCCTTTTCCTGTGACAGATAATTTTAAACTTTTAACAGGGCTTTTGCTTCGTTATACCTTAAATACAGTTTTGTCGTTAGCGCTTATTTATGTTTTATTTAGAGATGTTGAAATTCTAAAGTTTAGTACATTTTTGTATGCCTTTTTTTTAGTGCTGCTTTTAGGAATGTTTTTTAGTATACTTAAATATTTTCCCGATGCAGGCTGGCTGCTTTTTTATGTAAGAAGATTTATCATTCAGCCCATATTTGTGCTGTTGTTTGTTCCTGCTTTCTATTATCAGCAACAAAATCTTAAAAAATAACATTTTATTTAGCTTTTATCCGGACTTTTTTAAATAGTTTTGCACTATGAATTTAAAGAAGTGCACCGGAATATTTTTAGCTTTCCTTTTGTTGGTTTCCAACATCGGATTTGCTTTTGATGTGCACTATTGCGGAGGAAAGATTGCTTCCGTTTCATTAAGTACTACAGTTTCTCCTGAAAAAAAATGTTGTGGAGATAAAGAAAAAAAATCTTCCTGTTGTAAAGACAAGGTATTTAAATTCGAAAAGAAATCAGATGATGCAACTTTTAAGGTTTTCTTTTTTCAGTTTGCATTTCCGGCAGTAATTCAGCAATACAATTTAGTTGAGTTTTTGTCTGTTCCAAATTTTAAGAACAGTCAGAACATTTCGTATTATGCTGATGCAAATGCACCCCCCTTATTTAAATTATACAATCAATACATTTTTTATTCCTGATTTTAATGTTTAGAATCAAGCCGTTTTTTGTGGCTTGAAACGTGTTGTTTTAATATTTCTTAATTATTTGAGAATCTTTAAAACAGAAATTTCTAAATAACATTAAAATCTTTTTTATGCAAAAAAATATCATGCTTTTTGTGGTGTTTTTGCTTTCTGTTTCTGCGTTTTCACAAGAAGACTTAGAGGAAGTGAAAATTACTAAAAAGCAAAAAGGACTTAAAAAATCCTATACCCTTACAGCCAATACAACACTCATTACAAGCAAAGAACTTTTGAAAGCAGCGTGCTGCAATCTGGCAGAAAGTTTTGAAACCAATCCGTCAATTGATGTGAATTTTTCTGACGCCTTAACAGGAACCAAGCAAATAAAAATGTTAGGTCTTACAAGCCCTTATCTGATGATTACCGAAGAAAATATTCCTTCGGTTCGTGGGGCTTCCCAGGCTTACGGATTATCTTTCACGCCCGGGACCTGGATTGAGAGTGTTCAGATTACCAAAGGAGCCGGAAGTGTAATTAACGGATATGAAAGTATTTCGGGACAAATAAATACGGAGCTTTTAAAACCTCTAAGCGATATTCCGTTTTTCCTTAATGCTTACGGATCTACCGATGCCCGTTTTGAGCTGAATACACATTTCAATAAAAAACTGTCTGATAAATGGGCAACAAGTCTGTTTGTTCATGGTAATGCGCGTGTAGCAAAAAACGATATGAATGATGACGGTTTTTTGGATAATCCGTTAGGAAAACAAATCAATGTTTTAAATCGTTATCAGTATTATAATCCCGAAAGCGGTTTGGTAAGTTTTATCAATTTCAGATATATGAATGATGAAAAACAAACCGGAGAAGTTGATTTTGATAAAGACCGTGATCGCGGAACTACAAATCATTGGGGGTCAGAAATAAATACAGAACGTTTTGAAGTATCGACAAAAATTGGTTATGTTTTTAAAGATATGCCATATCAGAGTATTGGTTTTCAAAATGCTTTCAATAGTCATAAACAAGATTCTTATTTCGGACTGAATCAATATAATATTAAACAAGATAGTTTTTATTCGAATTTAATTTTTAGTTCGATTATTAATAACACCATGCATAAATTCACAACGGGTCTGAATTTTACTTACGATCAATATCAGGAATTGGTGTATGTAAATAATTATAACCGAATTGATAATTCCGTTGGGGCATTTTTTGAATACACCTATGATAACACAGATAATTTTAGTTTGATTTTGGGTGGAAGGGTAGATAATCACAACCGTTTAGGAACTTTTGTGACACCTCGACTGCATGTAAGATACAATCCGTGGAAAAATGGAGTAGTTCGTTTTTCTGCAGGAAGAGGAAAACGTTCAGCTAATATTTTTGCAGAAAACCAACAGCTTTTTGCAAGTTCAAGAACTTTTTCCATTTTGGATAACAGCGGAAAAATTTATGGATTGAATCCGGAAATTGCATGGAATTACGGAGTGAGTTTTTCTCAGAAATTTAAGATTTTCAATAAAAACGCAGAAGCAGGTTTTGATATCTACAGAACCGATTTTCAAAATCAGGCCGTTGTTGATTTGATGCAGAGCCCTCAGGAAGTTTTGTTTTATAATCTAAAAGGAAGCTCGTTTGCAAATAGCCTTCAGTTTGAGTTTAATTATGAACTGATTCGTAACCTGAATTTGAGAACCGCTTATAAATATTATGATATTCAGACCGATTATTTAAGAGGAACTTTTCAAAGGCCATTACAGGCAAAACATCGTTTTTTAGGCAATCTGGAATATGAAACTACACTTAATGATGATAAGCAATGGAAGTTTGATTACACCTATAACTGGTCAGGGAAACAGCAATTGCCTTACACCGCATCAAACCCTGAGGCAGATCAGTTTCCGGAATTTTCACCGTCTTATGCAGTGATGAATGCTCAGGTTACGCGTGTTTTTTCTTCGGTTTTCGAGGTGTATATTGGGGGTGAAAACATTGGGAATTACAAACAGCAAAAAGCAATTTTGGGTGCAGATGATCCTTTTGGTCCTAACTTTGATGCTTCAATAGCATACGCACCTATTTTTGGTCAGATGTATTATGCAGGTTTACGATTTAAAATAAAGTAAATAACAATTATCAATTTCAAAAATCAATTACAATAACAATAAATTATTTATAAAATGAAAAAATTAATTTTAATAGCAGTACTAACATTTTTAGGGTTTTCAGCTCAGGCTCAGACTAAAAAAAATAAGAATTTAAAATACACTACAGAGGTTAACGGTAATTGTGAGCAGTGTAAAAAACGTATTGAAAAAGCAGCTTTTGGTGTGCCGGGAGTTAAATCGGCAAGCTGGGATGTCGAATCGCACCAGTTAACAGTGATTTTAAATGAAGAAAAATGTTCAACAGCAGATTTAAACAAAGCTGTGGCAAAAGCAGGACATGATACCAAAGAGGTGAAAGCGACGCAAAAAGATTACGATAATTTGCATAGTTGTTGCAAATATGAAAGAGAGTAATATTCAAAGCCCCGGGTTTCAAAGCCCGGGCTTTTTTTAATAGTTAATTTATGTTTAAAATACCGTATTTTATTGTGGTTAAATTAAATTATTGTTACTTTCACGCACTTAATAAATATAACCAAACTCATTTATGAATAATTTTGACTGGACTCAATTAGTCAACCCTGAATTTTACATAACATTAAGCATCGGTGGTGTTCAGATAGGTTTATTTATTGTACTGTTTATAGTTTTTGCTGAAACAGGACTTTTTGCAGGTTTTTTTCTTCCGGGAGACAGCTTGCTTTTTTTGGCGGGAATCTACAGCCGCGAATTAATTCAGAATGTTATATCTATTCCAAGTGATTTTATAAATGTGTTTTTATTGTCAACAGCTGTTGCAATAATGGGGGTTTTAGGTAACATGACCGGTTATTGGTTTGGTGCCAAAAGCGGATATTATTTGTTTAAAAAAGAGGACTCTTTTTGGTTTAAAAAGAAATACCTCTTACAATCGAAGGATTTCTTCGAAAAGTATGGAGGTAAGGCTATTATTTATGCGAGGTTTTTACCTGTTTTTAGAACATTTGCTCCAATTATAGCTGGGATTGTTTCAATGGATAAAAAGAAATTTATGTTCTATAACGTTCTGAGCTCTTTTTTATGGTCTTTCATATTAATCTTCGCCGGTCATTATCTATATGGCGTGTTTTTAAAACAGGGAATTGATTTGAAACATTACATTGAATACATCATTGTTATCATTATAATCGTTTCTACATTCCCGGTTATTTTGAAACTTTTAAAGAAAAGACCAATCGAGAAAATTTAATTTTTAGAAAACTAAAAATTAACTGTTTCCAAAAAGATTGAAAATAGATCTGGCGAAACGTGAATGGTTTTTTTCTTCTACGGTTTCATAACACGAAAAGCCTAAAATGATTTTAATTCCAGGAGGAATGCTGTTTAAAATGTCTCTTTTCTGATTGTCCAAAAGCAGTTTCAAACTTGCAATTAATTCGGAGTTGTATTTCAAATACGAAACAATAAGCAATACAGAAAAATTTAAGACTTCTCGGGCTGTTTCGCTTTTAATGCCAACCTCATTTGAAATCATTTCAGAAATTCTTCCTTTTTTTGCTGTGAAAATTTGTTCTAAAAGTGCATTGCCTTCTGCTTTGTAATTGTCGTCCACAGATAAAATCCGGGCAGAAGCAAAATCAATTTCTTTGTAAAATGAAGTATTTTCAATAAGTACTGTCATTTCTTCTAATTCTTTCTCTTCAAGATTGTTATAGCATCCCATTAAAACAGTTCCTAACGAAACATCAATAGCTTTAATTAATAAAGCATCATTTTCGAAGTAAAATTTGTTGAGCTTGGAGATGACATTGGAAGAGATAAAGCGGCGTAGTTCAATTTGTAGATTTGGGGTCATAATTGTATTACTGGATTAATTAATATTTTGCTGCTAATAATCGATAAATGTGGTATTTTGTCGATTATAGCGATAAAAATATAAAATATATTAACATATCCAAAAATTAAGTTAAATATTTTGTTTTTGCTTTTTTGATAATTTATCCAAGAATAATGCATACAATCAATGAATATAACTCCTTAGTTCTCAAATGGAAGTATAACTGTGTTGAAAATATTTTTTTTTACTATTCTAAAATCTAAAAAACATAAGAAAAAGCTTAACTATTACTGGAGCTATAAAAACAAATTAGCTTTGTTTTGCCACAATAAATTCAGAAAAAGCCCAAGAAAAACGATACTCAGTAAAAAGTTTATAAAACTTGACGCCAGAAAGCCAATTAATGAACCAGTAGCTGCTTTTAAAGCTCTTTTATGGTTTTTGGAATCATAGATTATCTCGCCAATAAAAGCGCCTGCAAAAGGTCCAATGATTATGCCGAAGGGTATAGGTGCAAAGATACCAACGATCAAACCGATATTGGTTCCCCAAACCCCATAAGAACTGCCTCCAAATCGTTTGGTTCCTTTGGCGGGAATTATATAATCTAAAATGGTGACAGTAATCATAATTATAAATGTAATGCCCAGAACCCAGTAATTGTTTTCGACTGCCTTGGTCAGATATAGTAATAATAAACCAACCCAAGAGCTGGACAGACCTGGTAAAACAGGCAAAAAGCTGCCCATAATTCCTATTATGATGCATATAAAACCAAGAAAAACTAATAATAAGTCCATTGTTTTGTAAATTTTGAATGAGTTTTTTAATCTTTATTTCAGGAATAAATTATAAAAATAACAGAAAAAAAGACTTTTAAAAATCTGTTACGAATATTTGCAATAGAAAGCTTACCAAAAAAAATAATTGTATTTTTACATTATAAGTTAAAATCAACATCAAAATCTTGAAACATTATTTTCCTTTTTTAGTTTTTTTAATTTTTAATTCTTGTCAATATTTTGAGAAGCAGGTACCTTCTGAAAAAGAATTGCTTCAAAAAGAATTAAAATCAATCAACTGGAAAGAAGTTGATGAATATCCGTCTTTAGCAGACTGTGAAAAAATTAATAATAAAAATCAGCGTCAGCAATGTTTTTTCGAAATCATGACGCAGCTTATCCAGGAAAAGTTAGATATAGATACTTTGTCTGTTTTATATCCTGAACTTGATACCATAGAAGTAAAAGTAACCGTTTTTCCTGATGCGACCATTAATTTCGAACCTCAATTTCCAAAAGATTCTGTCAATTACGACAGGATTAAAATTGATAGTATCCTTCGTGCGCGTTTGGTTGATTTTCCTAAAATTAACCCTGCTATCAAACGCGGTATTCCGGTAAAATCACAATTTATTTTGCCCGTAATTCTTAAGGAAAAAGAAGTAAAACAAAATCAGTAGTTTAATAATTAGGAGCTGTTTCCTGCTGTCCGCTGTATCTTTTTATTTTTAAAGAAAAAATAAAAAGGATGTCGCTTCCATCAGGGCTAGGCACTAGGATTCAGGGGAACTATTTTTGAAACTTTCGTCCTTTCCATTCATAAGAACCAAACAAACTGTATAAAGCAACCAAAGAACTGAAAAACGGGTACAATAAACTGCTCAGTAAAAAACTTTTAATTCTGTCTTTTGTCAAAAAACAATTGGTGATGGAAAGCAGCACAAAATCTGTCAAAAATTTAAAAAAAGCAAACAATACAAAAATTGGATACGACCAGGCTCCAAAAAGCAGAAAGAAAAATCCAACAACAAAACTCAGATTTCCAAAGAAAACAATAAGTCCGAGAAACTTCCCAAAAGTACTTTTGTATGAACTTGTTTTGGCTGCCCAACGTACTCTCTGATAAAATAAAGTTTGCCAGTTTTCAGTAGGTTTTGTAGTCACAATTGCCTCCTTGGCTTTTAAATAATGAACTTCATTTGGAAAATTTTCGATTGCTTTTTGCAGTAAAAAAACATCATCTCCACTGGCAATTTTGTCGTTTTCTTCAAAACCGTTCAGTTTTTCAAATAATTTCTTGGTATAAGCAAAATTGGCTCCGTTGCACATAAAACCAGTGTTGAGTCCAAAGCTGCCAATTGTTGCGCCCTGCAAACTCACCAAATCTAATTGCTGAAAATGATGTAAAAAAGAATTGTTACATGTATAAGTAACCGCAGCTGCGAGCATGGAAACGTTGTTCTCCTGAATATAGTTATCAAATGTCAAAAGCCAGTTTTCAGGAACAATACAATCGGCATCGGTTGTGATAACCCAATCGGTTTTTACATGTTGTATTGCAGTTGTAATCCCGTCTTTTTTGGGAGAATTAGAAGTCCTTATAGTATCAATTACAGAAATTTGGAATTTGGAATTTAGAATTTGGAATTTCTCGTCAGAACCATCATCTACCAGAATAACTTTAAATAAATCTTCTGGATAATTCAATTTAGAAAAACTCTCCAAAAGCATTGGCAGATTTTCTTTTTCATTGCGAAACGGCACTATAATAGTAAAACTTGTTTTCGGTTCTAAATCCTTTTTTTGATATGTTTTCACTCTGAAAAAACCATAAATCAGCACCGAAATACTCACAATATAAATGACTAATATGGCGAATAATTCGAAAATCATTCTGTTGTTTTGGTTTTAAAATTCAGCACAAAATAACTTCCTAAAACAACCGGAAGAACTACATTTAAAAACCACATCAAAGTGCTGATGAAGACTACAATCCATTCGTTTACTTTCAGGATTCCGAAGAAATAAATCGCTACGCTTCCTTTCACGGCAAAATCCAAAAACTGAAAAGTCGGTAATGAAGACGCTAAAAAATAAACCGATGTTATCGCTGCCATTAAAGTTAAATAAGGCAAATCGACATCAAAACCTAAAAACAAAAAGTAATACTGATGTGAGAACACCAAATAACGACAGATTCCTAAAACGATATTTTTCTGATGAATTGATTTTGGGATTTCATTGATTTTATGAATCAGTTTTTCGATTGAATATCCTTTTACTTTTATTTTTTTAATCGAAAATAAAACAATCAGAATAAGTACAAGTCCGCCAAAGAGAATCAGAACGGTTTGGGTTGTGATAACATTAAATTGTGCATTGAAATACAGCAGTCCGAAAATTCCAAAAAGGATAGTCAAAATCATCTGGATTCCGTTGCAGATCAGGTTCAGGAAAACTACTTTTTTAGCTTCAGATTTTGGGTAATACAGCGCTTTTCCTGCATATTCCCCAACTCCGTTTGGTGTAAAAATTCCGGCTGTTAAAGCGGCTAGAACCTGCTTGGTAGATTCGTAAACTGAAATTTCATGAATTACCTGCGCCAGATTCTGCCATTTCAAAATCTCAAAATAGCGATTTAAGACACTCAATAGCAAAATAAACCCAATCCCTAAAACCGACTGATTTTTTTGAAATAAAGCGATAAACTTCTGCCAGTCTAATTTGTCATTGTTTGCCAGCTGATTGTAAATAAAATAAAATGCGCCGCCAACAATCAAAAGTTTGGCCAGAAGAACAAGGAATTGCTTAGCTTTGTGAGGAATTGAAATCATGCCGCAAAAGTAGTCAATTTGAGAATGAGATAATGTGGCAATTAGTAAATTAGAAAATGATTTATTCGAGATTCAGGTAATTTGAAACTTGAAATAAAATAAACTTGAAACAAAACTTCTCTTGACAAAAGAACGTATCATATTAGGTATTGACCCCGGAACTACGATTATGGGTTTTGGACTGATTAAAGTAACCAATAAAAAAATGGAATTCCTGCAATTGAATGAATTGCAGCTTTCTAAATACGACAATCATTACCAAAAGTTAAAAATCATCTTCGAAAGAACCATCGAATTAATCGAAACGCATCATCCTGATGAAATTGCGATAGAAGCACCTTTCTTTGGGAAAAACGTTCAGTCAATGCTGAAATTAGGTCGTGCACAGGGTGTTGCCATGGCTGCCGGACTTTCAAGAGATATTCCAATCACCGAATATGAACCGAAGAAAATAAAAATGGCGATTACCGGAAACGGAAATGCGAGTAAAGAACAGGTTGCCAAAATGCTGCAACAACTTTTAGGCTTAAAAGAATTGCCGAAAAATCTCGATTCAACAGACGGTTTGGCAGCTGCTGTTTGCCATCACTTTAATTCAGGAAAAGTTGTTGCCGGAAAAAGTTATTCGGGCTGGGATGCTTTTGTGAAACAGAATGAAGATCGAGTTAAAAAATAATGTGTCAATTGAGAAAATTTGAAAATTAGATAATTCTTTTGACATGGAATAAATTATCTAATTGACACATTAACTAATTATCTAATTAAAAAATGTCAGGAATCTACATCCACATCCCTTTTTGCAAACAGGCTTGCCATTACTGCGACTTTCATTTTTCAACTTCGATGAAAAAGAAGGACGATATGGTTTTGGCATTAGCTAAAGAAATTGGCATGCGTAAAAATGAGTTTGAGTATGAGATTGTAGAAACGATATATTTTGGCGGAGGAACACCTTCCGTTTTGAGTAATGAAGAAATCAACTTTTTGATTTCAGAAGTTTACAAGAATTATAAAGTCATCGAAAATCCTGAAATTACCCTTGAAGCCAATCCGGATGATTTATCCTCAGAACGAATTTTAGAGTTATCCAAAAGTCCAATAAATCGTCTTAGCATCGGAATTCAGTCTTTTTATGAAGAAGATTTGCAGCTAATGAACCGTGCTCATAATTCGGCGGAAGCCAAAAAATGCCTGGAAGAAGCGACAAAATATTTCGACAATATTTCGCTTGATTTGATTTATGGAATTCCGGGAATGAGTGACGAAATGTGGAAACAAAATATTCAGACTGCTCTGGATTTTGGCATTCCGCATATTTCGAGTTATGCTCTGACCGTTGAACCGAAAACGGCTTTGAGCAAATTAATTCAAACCGGAAAAATTGCTGAGCCTCAGGATGAAGTAGCTTCAAATCATTTTATGATTTTGGTTGAAATGCTTCAGAAAAACGGTTTCATTCATTACGAATTATCAAATTTTGGAAAAGAAAACTATTTCTCCAAAAACAATTCGGCGTATTGGCTGGGTAAAAAATACATCGGGATTGGGCCTTCTGCACATAGTTATGATGGGGAAAAAAGGGGCTGGAATATCGCAAATAATTCGCTTTACTTAAAATCAATTCAAAATCAGGAGCTTCCAATTGAAACTGAAATTCTGACTATATCGGATCGTTATAATGAGTATGTTATGACAGGATTACGAACAATCTGGGGAGTATCATTAGAAAGAATCGAAAAAGAATTTGGGTTAGATTATTTGAATTATTTAGAAAATCAAAGTTTAAAATTCTTAAATGATGATTTGCTTTTTATTCAAAACAATATTTTAAAACCAACTCCTAAAGGAAAATTTTTAACAGATGGAATTGCTTCAGATTTATTTTATCTAAATTTGGATGAATAAATATTGAACGCTGATAAAAAAACTTAAAATCTGCGTTAGAATATCCGTATAATCCACGTCCCTATGTTAGCAGTAATTGACAATCAATATCAAATCGACTTATCAAAACCCATTGATATTTCTATTCCATTAACCAATACAGAAGAAAACCCAATTGCCTGGTATATCGAAAAACCGGTTATTGAACCTGTAGTTTTTGGAGACTGGATCGGTAAAGTTTCTGAAGGAAAGTCATCAACAAATTTCAATAATATTTTTTTTAATCCGCATGGGCATGGTACACATACCGAATGTCTGGGACATATTACAAATGATTTTTACAGTATAAACCAGTCTCTAAAGCAGTTTTTCTTTTTTTCCAGACTGGTTACTGTTGCGCCTGAAAAAATTGGAGAAGATTTCGTGATTACAAAAGAGCAGATTTCAAATGCTCTAAATATTACAGGTTCTTCACATTCTCAGGCAATTATCATTAGAACGCTTCCCAATCAGGAGGATAAAAAATCAAAGAAATATTCCAACACGAATCCGCCTTATTTGTCTGAAGAAGCTGCGGTTTTCATCCGCGAAAGCGAAATCCAGCACTTATTAATTGACTTGCCAAGCGTTGATCGGGAACATGATGAAGGAAAATTATTGGCTCATAAAGCTTTTTGGAATGTGAAGGATACACATAATTTAAACAGTGATGCACGTTTTGAAGCGACAATCACCGAAATGATTTTTGTGCCAAACGAAATTAAAGACGGTGATTATCTGCTAAACCTACAAATTGCTTCTTTTGAAAACGATGCGAGCCCCAGTAAGCCTGTTTTATATGCTATTGAAACTTTTGACATTTAATTTTTCAACTCAATTTTAATTAGGGTATATTTACTAATACCAAATTATTCAGCATTGAAAGCAGCGAGAATACAAAACTTAACCCAAACCAATTTTTGTACAATTTGTACCTATATTATTTTGATGTTTTTTGTTTTGAGTTTCGCACCATTATTTAGTCAGAACGAAACAAAAAAAGATACTGTAAATTTTATTTATTATCCGGATAAAATAATGATTAGGGCCAATTTAAGTTCTCACACTGATGCTTATTTTTTGGACAATAAAAAAGGATCGAATCTGGACTTGGAGACCAATAATAGTTACAAACTCTTTCTTAGTATCGATTATAAATTTATTGGGTTTAGTTATGGTTTTTATCCTAAATTTTTTGGTGCAAATAAAGATGAAGACTTAAAAGGAAAATCTTCTTTTTCAGATTATAATTTCCGTTTCTTTTTAGGAAGGTGGCTTCAAACGGTCAATTACAGTAAAACCAAAGGATATTATGTGGCCAACATGTCTGATTTTAATCCGGACTGGGTAGAAGGAAAAGACCCGTATCTTCAGTTTCCGGATTTTAAAACAGTACAATACGGAATGTCGACCTCGTATCTTTTCAATCCAAAATTCTCTCTTAAAAGTATAACCTCATTTACCGAATGGCAAAAAAAGAGTGCTGGAAGTTTTATTCCGTCTCTCCTTTATACGTATAACAGAATTATTTCTCAAGCCGAAGATCTCAACGGAAAGCAAAAAGAATTTGATATTCGATTGGCTGCCGGTTATTATTATAATTTCATCATTCACAAAAACTTTTATATCGCACCGCATTTGTCACCTTCTGTAGGAGTAAAATTTTTGAATGATAAAAGTGTAGCTTTAGGTGTTGAAAGTATTGAGAAAGAAACCTATTTTACCAAAAATATCGAAGGCGGAATAAAAATAGGTTATAACAGTGAACGTATTCTTTTTGGTTTAAGTTTAAATTTTGACGATAGCTCTTATAATCAGGATAAAACAACCGTTATTACGAATGATAAAGTTTATGGGTTGTTGTATTTTGGATATCGGTTTGGTGCCCCGGGTTTTATCAGTAAGCCAATTGAAAAAGTTGACGAAAAAATTAAAATGTAACGAATATGAAATAGCTAGAAAAAGTTTAAAAGAGTATAATGTTTCAAAAATTATGAATAAGATTACCGTTTCTACAGACAAAAGCAAACTTGACATTTTGTTTATTCAAAATTTTCTAAAAGATATTTACTGGGCTGCAGCAAGAACAATCGAAGAGGTACAAACTACGATTGATGCTTCGGTTTGTTTTGGAATTTATTTAGATGACAAGCAAATTGGTTTTGCAAGAGTAATTACAGATTATGTAGTTTTTGGTTATGTAATGGATGTTTTTATTACTGAAGAACACCGGCGAAAAGGATACTCGTCGATTTTAATTGAGAATATGATGAATGAGCCGTTGCTGAAAGGCATTAAAATCTGGCGTTTGGCAACAACAGATGCTCATTTTTTATATGAGAAATTTGGTTTTACTAAACTGAATCATCCTGAAAAAATGATGGAAAAAATACTATGATGAATATAATTGTTAAACTCGAAGAAACTACTTTATTTATTCTCGGAATCTACTTGTTCAGTCTTTTAAATTTTGAATGGTGGTGGTTTTTAGTTTTAATTTTAGCCCCTGATGTATCGATGCTGGGATATTTATTTGGAAACAAAAGCGGAGCGTTTTTCTATAATGTATTTCATCACAAAGGAATTACAGTTTTATTATATATTTTAGGCTCGTATTTTAAAATTGAAGATCTGCAATTAGCGGGAATTGTTTTACTTTCACATTCTGCAATGGATCGGATTTTCGGTTATGGACTAAAATATGAAAAAGGTTTTAAATACACTCATTTAGGTGAAATTGGTAAATAAATAATTATGAATTTAGAAACGTATTACGAATATTGTCTTTCGAAAAAAGGTGTCAGTGAACATTTTCCTTTTGATGAAGATACTTTGGTATTTAAAGTGGGCGGAAAAATGTTTGCATTGTCTTCTTTGTCGCAATGGGAAAAGGATGAAGCTTCAGTAAATTTAAAATGTGATCCTGAACGTGCGCAGGAACTCAGAGCTGAATATGATGAAATAAAACCCGGTTATCACATGAGTAAAGTACATTGGAATACGATTGCGCTAAACAAAAGTTTACCGGAATCTTTTGTCAAAGAACTTATTGATCATTCCTACGAATTGGTTTTCAAAAGTTTGACAAAGAAAATTCAGAACGAAATTATTGAATTAGAAAATTAGGCATTACATTTGTAAGGAAAGTCAAAAACATAACACTCAATAAATTTGCAACTTAGTAGTTTAATAGAATATGAAAGAACAATTTAAAAAGTTTCTGAACGAAGAACAAGACCCAAAAGCAATTGAAAAAATTACTTCAAAACTCAGTGATTTGTTGATGAAAGGAGAAGAAGTAGGGTATATCGCTGTTCAAAAAAAACCGGCAATTACTGTTTTTCCGGACAGTATTGTGTTAACGAATAAAAGAATTATTATTTGTGAGCCTAAAAATTTAGGGCTTTCAATGGATTTTACAGATTATACCTGGGACAATATAGCTGGTGCTTTTGTAAAAGAAAATATTCTGGGTTCAGAATTCTCATTTAATACAAAAACAGATTTCTCTATTTCGATTGATTATATTCCAAAAATTCAGGCCAGAAAAATATATACCTACGCAAAAGAACAATTGGATTTGCTTAAAAATCCGGTATCAGTATCTAATGCAGAATCTGTACAAACCGTAGAAGATGTTAATACTTTTGAAGATGAAGTTGAAGAGATAGAAACTGAAGAAGTAACAAGTTTTGCAGAAATTTTACCTGCTGCTCCGGTTTATACAGAAACTTTTGAGCCAGTAGTTCAGCCTCAGACGCAAGCAGGAGAGCGAAAATTAAGTGAATTGTCAAAAGAAGAGCTTTTTGATAAATTACAGAATTACAAAAAGTTATTAGACAATGGTCTAATTCTTCAGGGAGAGTACGATACTTATAAGAAAGAGATTTTAAGTTATATGTAAACAAAAAAATCCGAGGTTTCAAACTTCGGATTTTTTGTTTTATAGTTTTTGATTACCATTCGTTGACTTTGTTGGCATCCATTTTTAAGAATATAAAAAGTAAAATGGTAAATCCCCATAAACCTGATCCTCCATAAGAAAAGAAAGGCAAAGGAACCCCAATGGTCGGAAAGATACCGATTACCATGGCAATGTTCACAAAAAAGTGTATGAATAAAATTGCGGCTACACAATAGCCATAAACTCTGCTAAATTTGGTTTTTTGCCTTTCAGCCAGATAAATTATTCTAAGAAGCAGACCGGCAAAAAGTAAAATAACGACTACTGAACCCGTAAAACCCCATTCTTCTCCCACAGTCGTAAAAATATAATCTGTATGTTGTTCGGGTACAAATCCTCCTTTGGTTTGTGTTCCTTCCAGAAAACCTTTGCCAAGCCATCCTCCTGAGCCAATTGCAATTTCAGACTGATTGGTATTATATCCAATACCTTTCATGTCAACTGTTTTTCCTAAAAGGATATTAAAACGGTCTCTGTGATGTTGTTTGAATACATTATCAAAAACGTAATCTACTGAAAGAACGAAACCTGAAATCACGGCTAATAAAATAGTACTAAGAAGAAGGTTTCTATCAACCACTCTTCCTTTAAAATATATTATTGCCAATACACCGGCAGCAATTAAGATTACGGCATAAGTTTCTAAAACCAGCGTTAAGACAAATAGAAGTATCGTGATAAAGCCAGTCCATACATACCATGAAGGTAATCCTTCTCTAAACAGAACAAGTATAAAAACACTGTAAATTAAAGCACTCCCCGGATCTGGCTGAGGCAGAATAAGCATTACGGGTAAAAATATAATCGCTAAAGCCTGTAATTGCCTGTTGGTTTCTTTAAGGTTGATTTGAGTGTCGCTAAGATATTTGGCCAAGGCTAATGAAGTAGCAGCTTTTGCAAATTCTGAGGGCTGGAGCGTAAAACTTCCTATTGCATACCAGCATCTTTGTCCTGCAATTGTTTTTCCGAAAAGAAATAATCCAGCTAAGGATAATAACGAAACTGCAAAAATTATACTAGCGTACTTTTCATAAAATTTTCCATCAACAAATAATACGACAAAAATTAAAGGGATGGTACAACCAATAAAGATCAACTGTTTTTCATATGTCCCCTCTGTAGAGGATAAGGAAGAAGAATATATGTTTAACCAGCCCAGAATCACCAGAACACTGTAGATAATAACACTTATCCAGTCAATATTGTTTTTTACGCTTTGATTTTTCATTTGAAATAATCCGTATTAATTTTTTTTAGTAGTGTCTACTGCTGTTTTTGTAGGTTCTGTTTTTGGTGTCGGTGTTTTTGGAGTAACAATTTTAGCTTTAAGAACAGAATCTTTCGGTGTCGATTCAATTGCTTCGGCCTCTTTCATACCGCCTAGTTTTGCGTATTCGCTTCTAAGACTGATGTTTAAAACTCTTGTCTCTAAATCTGTTCGTGAAATTTTCTTCTTCAAATATTTTTCGATCATCAAACTGGCAATTGGTCCGGCAATGGTAGCACCGAAACCACCATTTTCAATCATAATCGCAATAGCAATTTTTGGATTGTCTTTTGGAGCAAAAGCAACAAATATAGAATGATCTTTTAGTTTTGTTCTTACGCCATTAATTTTTGTATAATTTTCTGCTGTTCCTGTCTTTCCGCAAATATCGATTCCTTCAACCTTAAGTCTGCTGGCAGTTCCCATGTTATAAACATCAAATAAACCACTTATAATAGGTGGAAAATATTTTTTGTCAATACTTGTCGTATGCTTGGTTGTAAATTTGTCATCAATTTTTTTGCCTTCAATTTTTTTAATGATGTGAGGTGTGTAATAATAACCCTGATTAGCAACTGTTGCCATCATATTTGCCAATTGTATTGGTGTCATTACAACTTCTCCCTGACCAATCGCATTTGAAACAATTGCCGTACTTCTCCAGCCTCCGTTTGGATACATTCTTTTATAGGTTTTAGAAGTTGGGATTTTTCCTCTTTTTCCGGTTGGTAAATCGTATCCCATAAATTCACCCAATCCAAATGTTTTAAGGTGATTACTCCATACATCAACTGCGGCGGCCGGTTTAGTGTATTTGTTAATAGTACGCATGTAAGACGTTGCAAAATAACTGTTGCAGGATTGGTAAATAGCTCTGTGTAATTGCAATTGTCCTCCACTGCAGTGGCATCTCATAAATCGTCCTCTTGCATAACTGAAACCATGGTGACAGGAAACAGAAAAGTTTTCGTCAATCACTCCTTCCTGTAAAGCTACCAGTCCTGTTAAAATTTTAAACGGAGAACCGGGCGGATATTCTGCCAAAAGTCCCCTGTCATAAAGTGGTTTGGCAATAGAATCATGATATAAAAGAGTGTAGTTTTTAGAACGCTGTCTTCCAACTAAAATCCCCGGATCGTAAGAAGGAGCCGTAACTAGTGCCAAAATCTCACCTGATTTAGGTTCAAGTGCTACAATTCCGCCTCGTTTATTAATCATTAATTCTTCACCATATTTTTGAAGTTCAGCATCAATGGTTAAAGTAATGTCTTCACCTTGTACAGCAATAGTGTCGTATTTCCCATCTTTATAAGAACCAATTTCGCGATTGTATTTGTCTTTTTGGATGTATTTTACTCCTTTGATACCTCTTAGAATTTCCTCGTAACTTTCTTCAACACCTTGTTTGCCAATTAAATCACCGCTGTTGTAATAAGGGTTTTTTGCAATTTGTCTTTCATTTACCTGAGTAATAAAGCCAAAGATATTGGCACCATAATCAACTTCATAATCACGCAGAGAACGTTTTTGAAAATAGAAACCTTCATATTTTCTTATTTTTTCCTGAAAAGCAGCAAATTCGGATTTATTAAGCTGTGATAAAAAAACAGACGGCAGTCTTGGGCTGTAAACCTTTGCCTTTTCTATTCTTTTATAATAATCTTCTTTTGTAATATTTAATAATTGACAGAACTCCGTAACATTCAGATCTTCCTTAATATCCCTTGGAATTACCATGATATCATAAGAAGACTGGTTTGCAACAAGTAATTTTCCAAACCTGTCGTAAATATAGCCTCGCTCTGGATAATCATATTTTATTTTAATAGCGTTATTTTCTGATTTCAATTTGAAAGAATCGTCAATAACCTGCAAATAAAATATCCTGATCACTAGCAAAGATGCTGCAATAATAATTAAAGTGGGCAGCAGGACTTTTCTCATCGTTTATTTGGCTTAATAAGATATATGATTATGATAGAAATGAGTATTGTAAAAATAGAACTGAATAAGGTTCGAAGTAAAATATCCCAAATGAATTTAAATTGAAAGGCCAGCAGGATAAATAAGACGATATGATGAAGTAAAACAGAAACCAAAATGAATGAAAACCGTTCCGGTGTAAGGGACTCATTTAGTTTTATAGTCTGATATTCATAACTTAATCCAAAAGAAAATTTAAAAATATAAGGTCTGTAATACGATAAAATTACGCAGGAAGCAGCGTGAATCCCACCTGAATTACAGAACATGTCCATAGTAAGGCCTAATAAAAAACTGGAAATTATTAAACCGGTTCTATTGCTGTTTACCGGATATAAAATGATATATAGGATATATGGAAAAGGACTTATGTATCCCAGGAAATTCATATTATTAAAAATAACAATCTGAATTGCCAGTAACATAATAAACCGAAAAACATTGACTAACAAAGTGCTATTCATCTTTTTCCTTGTTTTTGTTTTCTAAATTAATAAGTTCTTCTCTGTCCTTACTTTTGATGATATAAACATGCCCCAAATTAGTCATGTCGTTAAACAGCTTCACATTAATAGTGTAAAAAGTAGTCTTCTTATCGGTATATATCTTATCTACTGTTCCAATGTTAATGTTTTCAGGGAAAATTACAGATTGTCCTCCCGTAACGATAGTATCTCCTTTTCTCACCGAAGCTAATCTTGGAACATCGGTCAATTGTACGAAGCCTGTGCTTTTTCCATTCCAAGTAAGTGAACCAAAGTGATTTGATTTTTTTATTTTGGCATTAATTTGAGACTTCATATTCAAGATGCTGACTACCGTAGCATAATTAGGAGAAGTATTATCAACTATACCAATAATACCTAAGCTGTTAATTACCCCCATGTCCTGTTTTACTCCTTCCTTTGATCCTGAGTTCAAAGTAAGATAGTTTTCATGTGTACTATATGAATTATGAATTACTTTCGAAACAATAATATCAGCTGGTTTCACACCTTTAATGCTATCGATCATCGGTGCTTTTGTAGTATCTTCTATATTGAATAAAAGGCTTTTTAATCTGGCATTTTCAAGTACCAGTTCATCATTTTCTGCTCTTAAATTCAAATACTCGTTTACAGTGTTTATCTTTTCATAAACGCCGCCACTTATAAAGTTAGCAGAGCTAATAAGTCTGCTTCTGTGAAAAGAGTGAGATTGGATTGTAAGTGCCAACGATACGCCTAAAAGCAGCAAAAACAGCAACCGGTTACTGTTTCTTATAATGAAATTAAAAATTTGCTGCATTTCTTGTTCGGTTATTTTGTTTCAGGATATGCTTTTGGTTTCAAATTTATCAGAGCCGAATTTTTAAATTCGACTCTGATTTTTTTTTGATTTGTTATTTTGAATCTTATTTAATTAAGATGCTTTTGAATTTTGTAATATTTTTAAGTGCCATTCCAGTTCCGCGAACAACTGCTCTTAATGGATCTTCTGCGATATAAACAGGTAAATCTGTTTTTTGTGAAATACGCTTATCAAGACCTCTTAACATTGATCCTCCACCAGCTAAATAAATACCAGTGTTGTAAATATCAGCAGCTAATTCAGGAGGTGTTTGAGATAAAGTTTCCATTACAGCATCCTCGATACGCTGAATTGATTTGTCTAATGCTTTGGCAATTTCGCGGTAAGAAACATCAACTTGTTTTGGTTTACCAGTAAGTAAATCTCTACCCTGAACAGACATATCTTCCGGAGGTCCGTCCAAATCTTCTATAGAAGCTCCAATCTGGATTTTTATTTTCTCGGCAGTACTTTCCCCAACAAAAAGGTTGTGTTGTGTACGCATGTAATAAACAATATCGTTTGTGAAAACGTCACCTGCAATTTTCACAGATTTGTCACACACAATTCCGCCTAATGCTATAACGGCAATTTCAGTTGTACCACCACCAATATCCACAATCATGTTTCCTTTTGGCTGCATGATATCGATTCCAATACCAATTGCGGCCGCCATAGGCTCGTGAATCAGATAAACTTCTTTTCCATTTACTCTTTCACAAGATTCTTTTACTGCACGCATTTCAACCTCAGTAATTCCGGAAGGAATACATACCACCATTCTTAAAGCTGGCGTAAACATCCTTTTTTTCAATGCCGGAATACTTTTAATAAACATATTAATCATTTTTTCCGAAGCATCAAAATCAGCAATTACACCATCTTTCAAAGGCCTTATGGTCTTGATGTTTTCATGTGTTTTACCTTGCATCATGTTGGCTTCTTTACCAACAGCGATGATTTTGCCGGATACTCTATCACGTGCCACGATAGATGGGCTGTCAATAACAACTTTATCATTATGAATGATTAAAGTGTTTGCGGTACCAAGGTCTATCGCAATATCCTCAGTCATGAAATCAAAAAATCCCATAAGTTTTTTAGGGGTTTAAAATGTTATAAATTATTTTGAACAAAGTTAAACAAATTAATGTTTAAAATGACGTGTTCCTGTAAATACCATTGCAAGATTATTTTCGTTGCAATAATTGATACTCAACTCGTCTTTTATTGAACCTCCTGGCTGAATTACAGCGGTTATTCCTGCTTTTTTGGCCAATTCTACACAATCCGGAAAAGGAAAAAATGCATCACTTGCCATTGAAGCTCCATTTAAATCAAATCCAAAAGCTTTTGCTTTGTCAACTGCCTGAATTAAAGCATCGACTCTTGAGGTCTGACCTGTGCCAGAAGAAATCAATGTTCCGTTTTTAGCAAATACAATTGTGTTTGATTTTGTATTCTTGCAGATTTTCGAAGCAAAGATCAAATCTTCTATTTCCTTAGCAGTCGGTTCTGTAATTGTAACGGTTTTTAAATGCTCTTTAGTATCTGTAATATTATTTCTGTCCTGAATTAACAAACCATTAAGACAAGTTCTTACCTGACGTGATGGTAATTCAACCTCATTTTGAACTAAAATGATTCTGTTTTTCTTTTCTTGTAAAACTGTAATTGCCTCATCTTCATAAGCAGGAGCGATTACAACTTCACAAAACAATTTGTTGATTTCCTGAGCAGTTTCTAAATCAATTTTAGTGTTTGAAATCAAAACTCCTCCAAAAGCAGAAGTAGGATCACAAGCTAAAGCTGCTAAGTAAGCCTCGCTGATTGTTTTTCTTGAAGCCAATCCGCAAGCATTGTTATGTTTTAAAATAGCGAATGTCGGTCCGTCTGTTTTAAATTCTTCAATTAAATTTACAGCGGCATCAACGTCTAATAAATTGTTGTATGATAATTCTTTTCCGTGAACTTTTTTGAACATAGCGTCAAAATCTCCAAAGAAGAATCCTTTTTGGTGAGGATTTTCACCATATCTTAAAACCTGACCATCTGCAATGCTTTCTTTGTAAATAGTTTCGTCTGTGTTAAAATAGTTAAAAATAGCACCATCGTAGTGAGAGGAAACGTGGAATGCTTTAGTAGCAAACAATCTTCTGTTTTCAAGAGTTGTGCTTCCGTTTTGTTCTGTGATTATGTCTAAAAGTAAACTGTATTCATTAACTGAAGCTACAATTACAGTGTCTTTGAAATTTTTAGCACCAGCACGGATTAAAGAAATACCACCAATATCAATTTTTTCAATAATATCTTGTTCACTTGCGCCAGAAGCAACCGTTTTTTCAAAAGGATATAAATCAACAATTACTAAATCAATCTGTGGAATATCAAATTCTTTCATTTGCTGAACATCGCTTTCGTTGTCCTGACGGTTCAAAATTCCTCCAAAAATTTTTGGGTGTAATGTTTTTACTCTTCCGCCAAGAATTTCAGGAAATGATGTAATATCTTCAACTGGAACTACCGGAATCCCAAGGTTTTTGATAAAATCTTCTGTTCCTCCAGTTGAATAAAGTGTTACGTTTTGTTCGTGTAATTTTCTAACGATTGGTTCTAATCCATCTTTCGAAAAAACAGATATTAACGCTGATTGTATTTTTTTAGTTGTGCTCATTGTGTAGTTATGAATTTTGAGACTGCAAAAGTAGTTTTTTTATATATTATTTTAAAGAAAATTAATGTAACATTATGCTAAAAAAATCTACTGATGAGTAAGTTAACTTTTATTAGGTTTTTGTTTTTAAAATATTGAATTTTACTTCATTGGAAAATACTATTATATGCTTCTTTATCTGAGATTATTAAAAGAAAGTCTGGGCTTTGCGATCAATGCTTTGCGAAACAATAAATTGCGCACGTTATTGTCATTGTTGGGTGTAACAATTGGTATTTTTTCTATTATTGCCGTATTGGCTGCCGTTGATTCTTTAGATAAGAAAATTTCTAAAGATCTGAGCAGTTTAGATAAAAATACGATTTATTTAATAAAATTTAGCTTCGGGCCTTCAGAAATACCACAATGGAAGAGAGAACAGTTTCCAAATGTGAAATATGATGAATATGTAGCGCTTAAAAATTCACTTAATAATACCGACCAAGTCGGTTATCAGCTTTTTGTAAATCATGAAATATTAAAATATGATTCAAGAACCGTTGCTGACGTAAATATTGTTCCGTCTTCTTTTGAAATGGTAGATATAGATGGGTTAAGTTTTGATAAAGGAAGGTTTTATAATGAATCGGAATCCAACTCCGGATCAGCAGTCATTGTGCTTGGATATGACATTGCAGAAGGGCTTTTTGGAGCAAGCGATCCTATCGGAAAAAATATCCGTTTGTACGGACAGCGTTTTACCGTAATTGGTGTAATTGCAAAACAAGGTGCCGGTTTTTTTGGAGACAGTAATGATACTTCTGTGTATCTTCCTGCAAATTTTTTACGACGAATGTATGGCGATAGCGATTCTATGACTCCGGTTATAGTTTTAAAACCAGAAAAAGGGGTTGATATGGAAGCATATAAGGCAGAGGTGACGCAAAAGCTCAGAGCCATTCGTGGAATGAAGGCAGGGGAGATGGATAATTTTTTTCTAAATGTACTTTCCGGATTTACCGATTTTATTGATAGTATTTTAGGGCAGCTAAATGTCGTAGGATGGATTATCAGTGGGTTTTCTCTTTTGGTGGGAGGTTTCGGAATTGCGAATATAATGTTCGTATCCGTAAAAGAAAGAACCAATTTAATTGGGATTCAAAAATCGCTTGGCGCTAAAAACCGATTCATTTTATTTCAGTTTTTATTCGAAGCTATAATTCTTTCTGTAATTGGCGGAATCATCGGATTATTGATGGTCTGGGGAATTGCAGTTATACTGACAAAAGTACTTGATTTTGAATTTGTTTTAAGTTTTGGAAATATCATTTTGGGAACTTCTCTGGCAGGTCTTATCGGATTAATTTCGGGTATTCTTCCTGCAATTTCTGCTGCAAATCTGGATCCTGTAGAAGCGATTCGAACTGGGATGTAATATATTGTTTTTGTGTTATTTAATTGTAAATTTTGATGACTGAAAATAATTAGGTATTTTTGGTAGACTCACAACTAAAATCATTAAATAAATGAGCTTTAACCTGAAATCTGTTGATACTGTTGAGTCTATTTCCCGCGAAGATTTTAAGAAGAACTATTTAGATAAAAGAAAGCCTTTGATTATTAAGGGGCTTACAAAAGATTGGCCTGCCAGAGAAAAATGGTCAACAGAGTACTTTAAGGAAATTGCAGGAGATATTGAGGTTAAACTTGTTGATAATTCAAAAGCCGATCCAAAAAAAGTAATTAATGCTTCGATTGCCAGTATGAAATTTGGCGAGTATCTGGATTTAATAAAAAGAGAGCCGACCCAATTGCGTATTTTTTTCTTCAATCTTTTCAAACACAGGCCTGAGCTAATCGACGATGTAAAAATTCCCAAAGAATTGATGGGTGGTTTTATAGAAAGTATGCCAGCCATGTTTTTTGGCGGTTCAAAAGCCATTACTTTTTTGCATTATGATATTGATTTGCCACATCTTTTTCATACTCATTTTGGTGGAAGGAAACATATCATATTGTTTGATAATAAATGGAAAAAAAGGCTGTATTGTCTTCCGAATACTACTTATGCATTAGAAGATTATGATGTTGCTAATCCTGATTTTGAAAAATTTCCAGCGCTCAAAGGCGTAGAAGGTTATGAAGTTTTTTTGGAACATGGTGATACTTTATTCATGCCAACAGGGATGTGGCATTGGATGCGTTATATAGACGGATCTTTTTCCCTTACACTTCGTGCATGGGATCAATCTATATCTAGAAAAGTAGCAAGTGTTTGGAGTTTGTTTATGCATGGAGCAGTAGATAGCGCTATAAAAGTAGTTTTTAGAGAACGTTATGCTATATGGCGAGAGAAACTGGCTTTCGAAATTGCTGAAAAAGAATTAAAAAAAGATTTGAAAAAGGCAGGGTGATTGAGGATTTTGATTTTCATTCAAAAAGATATAAAAAAATCCCAAGAAGCAATTTTATCTTGGGATTTTGAATGTTTTTAGAAAGTCAAAAACTATCTAATATCATTATTTTGAATCAAATCAATATATAAGTTGATCTTATCTTTCAATTCTTTTCTAGGCGTGATAAAGTCTAAGAAACCGTGCTCTAAAAGAAACTCAGCAGTTTGGAAACCTTCTGGTAAATCCTTTCCTGTAGTGTCACGTACAACACGTGGACCAGCAAAACCAATCAAAGCGCCTGGTTCAGAGATGTTGATGTCTCCTAACATTGCGTAAGATGCGGTTGTTCCACCCGTTGTTGGATCTGTACAAAGAGAGATATAAGGTAATTTAGCTTCAGCTAACTGAGCCAGTTTTACAGAAGTTTTAGCTAATTGCATCAAAGAATAAGCAGCTTCCATCATACGAGCTCCACCAGATTTAGAAATCATAACAAAAGGCAATTTGTTTTTGATCGCATGATCAATACCTCTTGCGATTTTTTCTCCAACAACAGCTCCCATAGATCCACCGATGAATGCGAAATCCATACAGCAGATTACAAGTTCTCTTCCCTTAGATTTTCCTACTCCCGTACGTACAGCGTCTTTAAGATGAGTTTTGTCCATAACCTCTTTTAGTCTTTCTGCGTACTTTTTTGTGTCCACAAAATGCAGAGGATCTTTTGAAGTCATGTTTTTGTCTAACTCAACAAATTCGTTGTTGTCGAATAAAATTTCAAAATAGGTTGCGCTTCCAATTCGAACGTGAAAATCATCTTCAGGGCTTACGAATAAATTTCTTGCTAATTCGTCAGCATCAATAATTTTTCCAGTAGGAGATTTGTACCACAATCCTTTCGGAACGTCCATCTTGTCTTCTGTAGCGGTCGTAATCCCTTTTTCTTGTCTTTTAAACCAAGCCATATTTTTAATTGATAATTGATAATTAACAATTGATGATAAGAGTTTATTATCAATTGTTAATTGTTAACTGTTAATTACAACGTGTTTACGTTATTCAAATCAGCAAAAGCTTGTTCCAATCTTGCGTTGAAAGTTACTTCGCTTTCACGAACCCATTTTCTAGGGTCATAGTATTTTTTATTAGGAACATCAGCGCCTTCTGGGTTGCCAATTTGAGTTTTTAAGTACTCGATATTGTTTACCATATAGTCACGAATTCCTTCAGTGTATGCAAATTGTAAATCTGTATCAATGTTCATTTTGATAACTCCGTAACCAATAGCTTCTCTGATTTCTTCAAGTGTAGAACCTGAACCTCCGTGGAAAACAAAATCTACCGGGTTGTGTCCTGTGTTGAATTTGCTTTGTACGAAATCCTGAGAATTTTTTAAGATTTTTGGAGTTAATTTTACGTTTCCTGGTTTGTAAACACCATGAACGTTTCCGAAAGCAGCAGCAATTGTAAATTTAGGACTTACTTTAGATAATTCTTCGTAAGCATAAGCAACTTCTTCTGGCTGCGTGTATAATTTTGAGCTGTCTACGTCTGAGTTGTCAACACCATCTTCTTCACCACCTGTAATACCAAGCTCGATTTCTAATGTCATTCCCATTTTACTCATTCTTGCCAAGTACTCTTTGCAGATCTCAATATTTTCTTCGATTGGCTCCTCAGACAAATCGATCATGTGAGAACTAAATAATGGTTTTCCTGTTTCTGCGAAGTGTTTTTCAGAAGCATCTAATAAACCATCGATCCATGGTAATAATTTTTTTGCGCAGTGATCAGTGTGTAAAATTACAGTTGCACCGTAAGCTTCTGCTAAAGTGTGGATGTGTTTTGCTCCCGCGATTCCTCCTGCGATTGCTGCTTTTTCACCTGCATTTGATAGCCCTTTTCCAGCGTTGAATTGTGCTCCTCCATTAGAGAACTGAATGATTACCGGTGCGTTTAGTTTTGCTGCAGTTTCCAAAACTCCATTGATTGTGCTGGATCCTGTAACGTTTACTGCAGGTAAGGCAAATCCTTTTTCTTTTGCATAATTAAAGATTTCCTGTACCTGATCTCCTGTAGCCACTCCTGGTTTGATATTGTGTGCCATTGTAATTTTTTTTAGTTGTTTTTAGGTTTTTAGGTTGCAAAAATAAGAATTAATTAGCATTAGAACGGATAATTTATTCCAAAATTTAAAACCGAGTGACCAAAATTGTACTCTTTGAACCAGCGTTCACCCGGCTCATGCGCCGGATTATAAGTCTTGAAGCCTAAATCCAGACGAACAACAAAAAAACTTAAATCATATCTCAAACCGAATCCAGAGCCTAAAGCAATTTCAGCTAAATCGTTTACGTTGTCAAATCTTGCCTTTTCATCAGTGACATTATCGAGCACATTCCAGATATTTCCGGCGTCAGCAAAAAATGCTCCCTTGACATCACCAAAAATTTTAAACCTGAATTCTCCGCTCAGTGCAATTTTCATATTAGCCTCGTTAAAATCGTTTACAGCATCTGTACTTCCAGGGCCTAAAGCGTAAGGCTGCCATGCACGGTTGTCATTTGATCCTCCAGAATAATAACTTCGGGAGAACGGAATGTAATTGGAATTACCAAAAGGAATTGCGATTCCAAAAAAGCTTCTTACAGCCAATACTTTTTCCTTGCCAAAATCCCAGTGTTTAATATAGTCAAATTCGGTTTTTATGTATTCAGAATATTCCAGATTGAATATTTCATAACTGCCATTTGAATTTTTTGGTAAATTCGCCACGCTCGAAATGGCCGATAACAAAGTACCTGCTGTTTCAATTTTGGTTTTAAACTGATAAAAGTTATTATCCGCTAAATCTTTTTTAGTTGTTTTGGTAAACGTATAACTGGTTGCTAAAATAAAGTCATTTTCGGTAAGTCGGACTCTTCTTTCTTCTATGCTTTCAACATCTTCATATTGTGGATCGCCCGGTTGTAAGGCTGTTTGATTTGATAAGACTTCATTCGTGAAATTAGTGGTTCCGGTTGGAATTATTAAATTTCCCTGAGCATCGACATTTTCTGCTGTCGTATTATAATTTTGCGCAATACCGTTCAATTCATCATAAGAAGAAGTATAAACTTTGTAATAATTGTCTGGATTTAAATTACGGACATATTGCGCATTAAGTAAGTCTAATTTTGCCGTATTGTATCTTTTTGGAGACCAAAGGTAGGATAACCCGCCTGTAAAACTTTCTTTATCGAGTCCGATGTTTCTTTGTTTAGAAAAACCCGCTGCTACTGATGTAGATGGAATCATGCTTTTTGGGATAATTTTCTCAGTCCCGAAAGGCATCAGGATTCGTGGAAAATTAAGTTTCATGTCCAGTCCGTATTCAGAAACATTAAAAAAATTATTATTAGGATTCGCCATGTCTTTAGATGACCCTACGTTTACTCGTGCAGAAATTTCTAAGGTTTCGGCTCTGTTAAATACATTTCGAATTGTTTCCGAAATACTGGCTCCAATTCCAAAATCCTGAATGTTAGAATGTGTTAAATCTAAAGTAGCTCCAAAGCTGTATTTTTTTCTTGGTGTTAAATAAACTTTTGCGATTAGGGATTGTGCTGTAGAATCTCTTTTGTCTACTTCATATTGTATAGATGGATAATTGAAAATCTTTAAATTGTTTAAATAACGGGACGAAAGAGTAGTTCTGAAATCAGCATAAGTACCTCCTTTTGTAATAAAAATAGCGTCTGTAATTGCACGTGGCTTGTATTTTAATTTGTTATAGCTGTACAAATTAAAGTTGTTATAAGTTGTGCTGTCTTTAATCGGTTTTTTTGCATTGGCCGTAGAATAGTCAGTATAAATATTGACATCGCTTATTTTATAAAGTTTAAAAGGTTCAGATCTGCTTGAATCTTTTTCCTGAATAGTGTTGTCTTTGATGATTAAGGTAATATCAGCTTTGTCCTTTTTTCCGATTGTATCTACGTCATAAGTTACATAAGTAGGCTGAAAAAAGTAGGCTCCATGGTTCCTGAAATAGGTCGTGATTCGATTTTTTTCTTCCTCAAAATCGCTGGTTTTAAATTGATTGCCAGATTTTAGTAATGAAGGCTCAGGACTTTTTTTGTATAATGAATCTAAAGCCGGAGAGCTGATGTTGGTTCTAATGGAGTCCAGTGTATAAGCAGGTCCTGTGGTAATGTTGTAATTGATTTTTGCTCTTTTAAAACCAATACTGTCGATATTGTAATTGGTGGCTACTTTAAAATAACCATTGTTAAAGTAATAAGATTTTAAACGGAGTACTGATTTTTTGGTCTTCGAAGTATCAATAATTACGGGAGCCTCACCTGTTTTTTTTAAGAATTCATGAATCCCTTTATACCAAAATGACTGTCCAAGACGATCTACTTGTTTTGCAGAAAGTATTTTAGACATACGCTCATACTTTTCGGGATTGTTTTTGAATTTTGCCTGATATGTAGAATCCGGATTTAAATTGGCCAGATTATATAAATTTAAACGAAGGCGGTATCCAAGCAAATTGCTATTAGGTTTTTGGTACATCTGATTCGAAGCTACTTCGTCATTTGTAGATTTGCCGTTTACTATAATATCATTTTTTAGGAGTAAGTTTTTGCCGTTCGGAACTCTTTTTACAGCGTTACAAGCGCAAATAAGTATTGCTATTAGAATAAATGCTGTTATTTTTGTAAAAATCTTTTTCAAGTGTTTTTAAATATTTAATTCAAAAGTACATTATTTTATGATTAGTAAAAACCAAATAAAGCTTATATCGGGGCTACATCAAAAAAAGCAACGTTTTGCTAATCAATTATTTTTTGCCGAAGGAGTAAAAGTAATTCAGGAATTGTTGCAATCCAATTTTGAATTAGAGCTTTTGTTTACTACCCAGAATGATTTCGAATCGGTTGAATTTTCAAAACGTATACCCATTACTGATCAGGAGCTTAAAAAAATAAGTGCTTTATCAACACCTAATACCTGTTTAGCCGTCTTCAAAATCCCTGCCGAAAAAGCAATAATCGACTCCGGTTTAATTGTAGCTTTAGATGACATACGAGATCCGGGAAATTTAGGAACCATTTTAAGGCTTTGCGACTGGTTTGGTATTCAGCAGATTATTTGTTCAAAAGAAACTGTTGATATTTACAATCCAAAAGTTGTGCAGGCCACGATGGGCTCCATCACAAGGGTTAATGTAAATTATATTGATTTAAAATCTTATATAGCAAACGCAAAAATACCTGTATTTGGAACCTTTATGGACGGTGAAAACATTTATCAGTCTGATTTGCCTAAAAATGGAATCATTATTATGGGTAATGAAGCCAATGGTATTTCGGCAGAGATTGAAAAAATGGTAACAAGCCGAATCACAATTCCCAGATTTGGTGAATTACAAAAAACCGAAAGTTTAAATGTAGCTACCGCCACCGCTATTGTTCTCAGTGAATTTAAACGAAATAGTTAGGTTTTTGTTTTAATGAAAAGTAAAATTTATTAAAATAGCTCTTGATTTCATGGAATCGATATTGTCTGTCCAAGGGCTATTTGGATTTTCGGGTGTTTTATTGTCCCTGATTAATTCATCGCTTAAACCAAACATTCCTCTTATAGACGGTGAAAAGATGAAATACTCTGAAAATATATCAATACCAAACCCGATTTCATAAGCAGTAGTCCATTGTTTTACCCTGAATTTACCTTCAAAATTATCATCTTTAGATTTTGAGTTGCTCGAAAGGTTCAATGTCGTAGAAAGGCCTCCTGTCAAATAAGGGCGGATGTTTCCGGTACGTAAAGCAGAGAATTTTAATAATAAAGGAAAGTGAATATAAGTGCTGTTTACTTCTCTTAAATAATCACTCTCCGAAGTGAAATTAGGGAAATATAAATTTCTTTTAGTGTAATAAAGACCCGGTTCAAAACGCAGGTTTAAATATTCCTGTAGTCTCACATCGGCAACAACACCTACATTGAATCCGACAGTTTTTTTAACCTGAATATCCTCCTGTACTACATTTTTATAGTCAAATTTAAAATCAAAGCTGTTAAAACCTAAATAATACCCAAAGTAAAGGCGCTGTTTTTGCCAGTTTTCCAGATTGATAATAGGATCTTTGCTAAACATGCTTTTAGCAAATTGAGAATATCCTTGTGTCGATAATACTAATAAAATTAAGACTACTGTTTTTTTCATACTATTTTTTAGAAGCAGAATATATGGTTGCAACTCCAAAAGTCTGAGGTTTGGCTACAACATTTATAAACCCAATTTTTCTCAAAATATTGTTCAGGGCTTCTCCATAAGGAAAAGCAGCTGCAGATTCAGATAGATATCCATAAGCCGAATTGTCTTTAGAAAATAATTTTCCAATCATCGGGAGTATGTTTTTGGTGTAAAAACGATATCCTTGTTTATAAGGGGTTTTGTCAGGAACAGAAGTTTCTAAAATAACAAAAACACCATTTGGTTTTAATACACGTAATATTTCAGCAAAACCTTTTTCCAGATGTTCAAAATTTCTAACGCCGAAACCAACAGTGATGGCATCAAAATAATTGTCTTCAAACGGCATGCTTTCAGAATCTCCTAGAATAAGTTCAATACGGTCAGAAAGTTTTTTTTCTTCTATTTTTTTTCTTCCTACTTCCAGCATTCCGGCAGAAATATCTAAACCAATAATTTTTTCAGCATTGCTTTGTGCCATCAAAATAGCCAAATCTCCGGTTCCGGTAGCAATGTCAAGAATGGTTTTTGGTTTTGAATCTGAAACTATTTTCAAAACTTTTTTGCGCCATTTGACATCTATTCCAAACGAAATTACACGATTCAAATTATCGTAGTTTCCAGATATGGTATCAAACATTTGTGCAACCTGTTCTTTTTTGCCTAATGTTGAATTTTTGTACGGAGTTATTTTTTCAGACATTTTTTTAATTTACGCAAATATAACATAAAGTATTTAACTGCAATTGCCTTTGCTTAATTAGGATAGAAATTGTTTTAAGCGTAGAAAACATCGATTTAGTAAAATCACTAAAAGTGGGTATTGTAGGTAACGTATTTATTGGTCAATTTAGCACTTGTAAAAATGTTAATATTTTTTCAATGATAAATAGAGATACAATGACCCAAATCAAATGGGTGCTCCTTGCGCTTAGCATCTCATTTGTTCTTGTAAGCTGTTTTGAAAGTACTGTTTTTGAGAGCAGTATTATATTTAAAGCGCAAAATACGTTCTTAGGATTAAATTTGTTTTTGGAAATTTTAATTTTCTTTGCCTTTAGTACCTTCGTGGTATTTGGTATTAAGGGTTTTTTTGAGATGTACTCTCAAAAAATATCAAATGTTATTATATTCCTCTCTGGAGTATTTTTAATATTTGTAATTTTTATTTTATGTTATCAAATATTGTTTCAAGAGTAGGTCATTGCTCTAATCATTGAATTAAAAAAAAACATCCTCAATTTGAGGATGTTTTTTTTATTTACGAATGTATGTTTCATAAGTATAATCATAAAGATGGGTGTCATCCCTGAAGTTTTCTTCAGATTCTACCAATTGCCATTCTCTATCGTTAATTTTAGGAAAAAAAGCATCAGCTTCAAAGCTATGGTGTACCTTAGTTATTTCGATAATATCAGCATATTGTAATCCTAAAGTATAAATTTCTCCGCCTCCTATAATATATGAATCCTCATTTTCAGGACATAATGCAATGGCTTTTTCGATACTGTCTACGACAATACAGCCTCCGGGATTATAATTTTCCTGACGGGATATTACAATGTGTGTTCTGTTAGGTAATGGTTTTGGGAAACTTTCAAAAGTTTTTCTACCCATTATAATATGATGATTCGTTGTAAGAGATTTGAATCTTTTAAAATCATTTGGGAGATGCCACACTAATTTGTTTTTTTTTCCCAAAGCATTATTTTCGGCTACAGCCGCTATCATTATAAGCATAGTATTATAAACTAAATTTTGTTTTCAGGATTGTCGTTTATGGATGATTCTAATTGGGCAATTCGCTTTTGCTGTAATGCAACCAGACGGTCAATTTGTTCCCGTTCCCATTTTTTATTCATAAATCTGTCGGTTATATAAATTTTTATGAAGTGCAAAATAAAAATAAAAAACCATAGGGTAATAATCCAGATGCTCCAATTTTCAGTTGTTCTGATACGAAGACCACAAAAATTATCGGCAACAAATAAAAATAAGCTTCCCAATAGAAAAAGAACCAAATGAAAATATAATGCTTTTTTTTGCCTGATCCTTTTACGGGCATACTCGTATTGTTCGTGCACCTCTTTTTCCATAATTTATTCAAAATAAGATTATAAAGTTATAATTTATTTTGAAAACTCACTATTTTGAATAAATAATATTTGTCTTGAAACCGGCTGTAAATCCGAATTCATAGATTTTAAAACTTAAAATTAATGATACTGTAAAAAAAACGTCTTTGATTGTTATAATGATAATTCATATCGGTAAGCATTGTTTACTCAGATGAATTTGCGAACTTTGGTATACGAACCTAAAAATGAAATAGTTATGTCTTTAAAAAAGCAATTTATAAAAACGAAACCAGTTTGTAAAGTAACATTCGCAATTGAAGCAAAAGATGCTAATTCGGTCGCTGTAGTTGGAGATTTTAATAACTGGAATATAGAAGAAGGAACCTTGAGTAAATTAAAAAACGGGACTTTTAAGGCTACTTATGATTTGGTTAAAGATGCTATTTACGAATTTAAGTATGTTGTGGACGGGCTTTATGTAAATGATCCCGAAGCTGATTCTTATAGATGGAACGATTTTGCAGGAAGCGAAAATAGTGTTTTAGTAGTATAAAAAAATCCGCTTTAAAAATAAGCGGATTTTGTTTTTATACAGCAACACTTCCTTTTATAGCAGGATGTGGGTCGTAATCTACAAGAGTGAAATCATTATAATCAAAGTCAAAAATGTTTTTGATCTCAGGATTTAAAATCATTTTTGGGAGTGGTTTTGGTTCACGTGATAATTGTAATTCTAATTGTTCGAAATGATTATTGTAAATATGTGCGTCGCCAAAAGTGTGAATGAATTCACCATATTCTAATTCGCATACCTGAGCAATCATCATGGTTAATAATGCATAAGAAGCGATGTTAAAAGGAACGCCTAAAAAGATATCTGCACTTCGTTGATATAATTGACAGGAAAGTTTTCCTTTAGTTTCTCCTTTTTCTAAATCGGGAGCGGCTACATAAAACTGAAAAAAAGCATGGCATGGAGGCAAAGCAGCTTTATTGTTTGCAACATTTTCTTCAAAAGACTTTTTAGTATCCGGCAAAACCGAAGGATTCCAAGCCGAAACAAGCATTCTTCGGCTGTTAGGATTGGTTTTCAATTCGTTAATTAATTCAGTAATCTGGTCAATTTCTTCGCTGTTCCAGTTGCGCCATTGGTGTCCGTAAACGGGGCCTAAGTCACCATTAGAGTCAGCCCATTCGTCCCAGATTTTTACTCCGTTTTCTTTAAGATATTTGATATTGGTATCGCCTTTTAAAAACCAAAGCAATTCGTAAATGATTGATTTTAAATGAAGCTTTTTAGTTGTAACCATTGGGAAACCTTCACTTAAATCAAAACGCATCTGGTAACCAAAAACACTTTTAGTTCCAGTACCTGTGCGATCGCCTTTTTGATTGCCGTTTTCTAAAACGTGTTTTACTAAATCTAAGTATTGTTTCATTTTTGTTTAATCGTTTAATCGTTTATTCGTGTAACTGTTTAATCAATTAAACGATTAAACAAACATAAATTTATCTTCTGGAGATTTCATCTCTAATTTTGGCCGCTTTTTCGTAATCTTCCTGAGAAACGGCTTGATCTAAAAGCTCGTTTAATTCTTGTAAAGAATGTTTTGCATAAACATCTCCGGATTGGTTGGTTTCTTCTTCGTGACCAAAAGTCTCCGGATTAGAAAGGACATCGTCTATTTCCTGAGCACCTGAGTCAGTCTCGGCGGTATTAGATTTTAAATAAATTCCGGCTTTGTCTAAAATGTTTTTATAGGTAAAAATCGGAGCGTTAAACCTCAATGCCAAAGCAATTGCATCAGAAGTTCTGGCATCAATGATTTCTTCTATTTTATCTCTTTCGCAGATTAAACTTGAATAAAAAACTCCGTCCACCAATTTGTGTATGATTACTTGTTTTACCACGATATCAAATCTTTCAGCAAAATTTTTGAATAAATCGTGAGTTAAAGGACGTGGCGGTTTTATCTCTTTTTCTAAGGCAATAGCGATTGATTGGGCTTCAAAAGCACCAATTACAATAGGCAATTTTCGTTCACCATCCACTTCGTTCAAAATTAAGGCATAAGCGCCATTTTGAGTTTGACTGTATGAAATTCCTTTTATGGATAATTTTACTAGACTCATATATATTTGTAAAAAAGGCACTTAGCGCCTCATTTTAATACTACTTTTGATTGGGAAATTAAGGTGCAATTTTAATCAAAAAATATGGAACAAAAAAGCTGCCTTAAAACAAAGATACGATTATCTTGTTTTTAGGCAGCTATATTTTTGGAGAGAATTTTAAATTAAGAATGCTGAGCTTTGAAAGCTTTTAATTTCTCTGTCAGTTGTGGTATAATTTCGAAAGCATCTCCAACTACACCGTAATCAGCCACTTTAAAGAAAGGAGCTTCCGGGTCATTATTGATAACTACTTTTACTTTAGATGAGTTGATACCTGCAATATGCTGGATAGCTCCAGAAATACCGATAGCAATATATAAGTTTGTTGCAACTGGTTTTCCTGTTTGTCCAACGTGCTCACTGTGAGGTCTCCATCCTAAATCTGAAACTGGCTTAGAACATGCAGTTGCAGCTCCAAGAACAGCAGCTAAATCTTCAATTAATCCCCAGTTTTCTGGTCCTTTTAGTCCGCGTCCGCCAGAAACTACGATATCAGCATCAGCGATAGAAACTTTTCCAGATACTTTTTCTACAGATTCTACTTTTACACCAAAATCATTGTCTCCAATTGTTGGATTAAAATCTTCTGCTGCAGCAGCTCCTGCGCTTTCAAAAAGTCCGTAAGAGTTTTTAGCTAAACCAAGAACTTTTACATCTGTACTTATTTCAGTAATATTAAAAGCTTTGTTTGAAAAAGCATTTCTTTTTACCTGGAAAGGAGAAGTGCTAACCGGCAATCCAACCACATTTGATGCGAAACCAGCATTTAAAGCTACCGCAACTAGTGGAGAAAGATAGATACTATCTGTTGTAGAAGAAAGCAAAACTAATTTTGTGCCTTCCTTTTCAGCTGCTTGTTTAATTACGTCAGCGTAAGCTTTTGCATTAAAACCAGTTAATTTATCGTTACTTACTTTAAGAACTTTATCAACTCCGTATTTTCCTAATTCGCTAACATCGCTGATGTTTACAGTTAAAGCTGTAACAGTTGTTCCTAACGATTCTGCTACTTTCTTAGCGTAAGAGGCTAATTCGAAAGCCACTTTTTTAAATTTTCCTTCTGCAGATTCTGCGTATATTAATATTGACATGATGTTTTTGTTTAAAAGTTTAAAGTTTCAGGTTTCAAGTTCGTAAACTGAAAACTGCGACTGAATACTGATTACTAGATTACTTTCGCTTCGTTGTGTAATAAATTGATTAACTCATCTAAATTATCTGCAGAAACCAATTTCACTGCCGATTTTGGAGCTGGTTTTTCAAATTTTACCGCTTTTGTGTTTACGGCTGCATCAACAGGCTCAAGAATAGTTAAAGCTTTAGTTCTTGCAGTCATAATTCCTCTCATGTTTGGGATGCGTAAATCTTTCTCTTCAACAAGACCTTTTTGTGCTCCAATGATTAATGGAAGAGTGGTGCTTACAGTTTCTTTTCCACCATCGATTTCACGAACTGCTTTTACGTTGTTTCCTTCAACAGTTAAACCTGTGCAAGAGTTTAAGAAGTTAGAGCCTAAAATTCCGGCAATCATTCCAGGAACCATTCCTCCATTATAATCTAAAGATTCTTTTCCGGCAATTACTAAATCATACCCGCCATTTTTAATTACTTCTGCTAATTGTTTTGCAACAAAAAAGCCGTCAGTAGGATTTGCATTTACACGAATTGCTTCGTTTGCACCAATTGCCAGAGCTTTACGTAAAGTTGGTTCTGTATCTGGGCCTCCAACGTTTACTACAGTTACGGTTGCACCTTGTTGTTCCTGAAACCAGATTGCACGGGTCAAACCAAATTCGTCGTTAGGATTTATTACATATTGTACGCCGGCTGTATCAAATTCAGAATCGCCATTTGTAAAGTTAATTTTTGAAGTAGTATCAGGCACATGGCTGATGCAAACCAATATTTTCATAAGTATATATTTTGAATTTATAATATGCTTTTACAAATTTAGAATTTAATTTGGAATAATTATACTATGCATGCATAATATTTTCTAAAACTATTACGATTTCGGAAATTGCTGGTTTTTGGAATGCTTTTGTGGAAAAAAGAAAGCTAAAACTTTCATTAATATTATTGATTTTTAGCAGACTTGATTTCAGAACTGCTGTATAATACTTAATGATAGCTAATTAATGTCTTTTGGTAGAATGACATCAAAAAAGATTTTTATCCTTTTTTAGAATAAAACAGATAAAATTGAGTTTTTATGAAATATCTTTTAGTTAACAAAATTGACAGTATATCTATTTTGTAAATATCACAATAAACTTTAAAAAGTTAAAAGTGAAAGAAGAAGGAGAAGTTACTGTTATTTTAAACTCAATTTTTGCTTTTAAGTTATTTAAAATATTTATTTTTGCTCATCAGAAAAAAAGAACATAATATACAACTATGAGAACAATACAATTTAGAGAGGCCATTTGCGAAGCGATGAGCGAAGAAATGCGTCGCGATGAATCCATATATTTAATGGGCGAAGAGGTTGCAGAATACAACGGAGCATACAAAGCTTCAAAAGGAATGCTTGCTGAGTTTGGCGAAAAAAGAGTAATCGATACTCCAATTGCTGAGCTTGGGTTTACAGGAATTGCAGTAGGATCTGCAATGAATGGGAACCGTCCAATTGTTGAATATATGACTTTCAACTTCTGTTTAGTTGGTATTGATCAAATTATAAACAACGCTGCTAAAATGCGTCAAATGACAGGAGGACAATTCAATGTGCCTATCGTTTTCCGCGGACCAACAGCTTCTGCAGGTCAATTAGGAGCTACTCACTCTCAGGCTTTAGAAAACTGGTTTGCTAACACTCCGGGACTTAAAGTTATCGTTCCTTCAACACCTTATGATGCAAAGGGGCTTTTAAAGTCTGCAATTCGTGATAATGACCCGGTTATTTTCATGGAGTCTGAGCAAATGTATGGTGACAAAGGAGAAGTGCCTGATGGAGAATATGTAATTCCAATTGGAGTTGCTGATGTGAAACGTGAAGGTACTGATGTAACAATTGTTTCTTTCGGAAAAATCATTAAAGAAGCTTTTATTGCTGCTGATGAATTAGCTAAAGAAGGAATTTCATGTGAAATTATCGATTTAAGAACAGTTCGTCCAATGGATAAGGATGCAATCTTAAAATCAGTTAAAAAGACAAACCGATTGGTAATTCTTGAGGAAGCCTGGCCATTTGCAAGTGTTTCTTCTGAAATAACCTATATTGTACAAGAACAGGCTTTCGATTTCCTTGATGCGCCAATTCAGCGTATCACAACTGCCGATACTCCTGCGCCTTACTCTCCGGTATTGCTAAAAGAATGGTTACCAAATGCTGGTGATGTAGTAAAAGCAGTTAAGAAAGTGTTGTACAAATAGTAAACATAAAAAATACTCATAAAACTTCATCATTCATAGTTAATTGATGAAGTTTTTTTTTGTCGATTATGAAAAAAATAATTTTACTCAGCCTATTTTTTGTATTTGCTTTTGCAGGTATTGTCTTTGCGCAAACTAAAGTGAGTGGAATTGTTTTAGACAAATCTAATCAGCCTGTTCCATTTGCAAATGTTGTTTTTAAAGGATCAAATACAGGAATTGTTTCTAATGAAGACGGACGTTTTTATTTAGAATCACCCAATACTTATACCGCCTTACTCATTACTTCTGCTGGATTTTCAGATAAGGAAATCCCTTTGGAAAAAGCAGTAAATTATAACTTCAAAATTGTTTTAAGTGAGGCTGAGGCACTCAATGAAGTTGTTATTTTTACAGGAAAGACATCCAAAAAAAACAACCCCGCATTGGATATTTTGAGAAAAATATGGGAAAGAAAACGTAAAAACGGACTCTACCTGTTTAATCAGTATCAAATGCAGAAGTATGAAAAAGTGGAGTTTGATATGAATACAATTGACAGTGCATTCATGAAAAACAAGCTTTTTAAGGGGATGGAGTTTATTTTTAATCATGTAGATACTTCTGATGTTACAGGAAAAACCTATTTACCAATTTTTATCAACGAATCTGTTTATGATGTTTACGGAGATAATAAATTAAAGAAAACCAAGGAAAACCTGACCGGTAATAAAATGTCCGGGTTTAATGGAAACCAACAGATTTTGTCTTTTGTAAAAGATCTTTATTCCGATTATAATATTTATGACAACCACCTTAAATTTTTTGATAAAAGTTTTACAAGTCCGCTTTCGAGAACCGGAATTGATGTTTACAATTATGTATTGAAAGACAGTGCTTTTATTGACAAAAAATGGTGTTATAATATTGTTTTTTATCCAAGACGTAAAAATGAATTGACTTTTAAAGGTGATTTTTGGGTAAACGACACGACTTTTGCCATTAAGAAAATCAATATGGGCGTTACTAAAAGTGCTAATATTAACTGGGTAAAAGATATTTACATCGAACAGGAGTTTGAAGTAGAAAATGACTCGGTTTTCCTTTTGACCCGTGATTATATGATGTCTGATTTTGCTTTAAACAAAAAAGAAAAATCAAAAGGCGTATACGGAAAACGAACGACTTTATACAGAAATCATAAATTCAATATTCAGAAGCCTGAGAAATTTTATAAAGAAGAAGTCAATTTTGTTGACAATGCCGTTTATGATAGACCACCTGAATTTTGGGAAGAAAATCGTTTTGAAAAATTAAACAAAGACGAACAGGGCATTTATAAAATGCTTGATACCCTGCAGACAGTTAAGAAATTTAAGCAGCTCTATAATTTGGTTTCTATTTTGGGAAGCGGTTATATAGAATTTAAGAATTTCGATTTTGGGCCTATTTTCTCCACTTTTGGATACAATGAAGTTGAAGGACTGAGATTAAGAGTAGGGGGAAGAACCTATTTTGGACCAAATGATCCGTGGCGTATACAAGCATACACGGCTTATGGTTTTGAAGATAATAAATTCAAATACGGTGTGTCCGGAAAATGGATGGTGGACAAGAAAAAACGTGTTATCATTTCTGGAGGAAACAGGCGTGATATTGAGCAAATAGGTGCGAGTCTAACCACTACAAATGATGTTTTAGGAAGAAGTTTTGCATCTTCGGCTTTATTTACGACAGGAAGTAACGGAAAACTAACGAATATTAATCTAAGTAATGTTTCTGTTGAAATGGAGCCTATGAAAAATTTTATTGTTCAGGCAGGTTTGTCATACAGAACATTAGAGTCGGCTTCCAATACATTTAGTTTAGATTATTATACTACTTTGCCAACTCCTGAAAACCCAGCCGGTGTTGTGGAAAGTAAGGTAACGCAGTCAGAAGCTAATATTCAATTTGAGTTAATGCCAAACCGTAAAACTATTGGTTATGGTGTTGAGAGGGATTTAGTTGACAGCCCTTTTAGTCATTTCTTTATTAACTTCAGCTATGGTTTAAAAGGAGTTTTAAATAGTGATTTTGCTTACGAAAAGATACAATTATATTACAAGCAGCCTATTATTATTGGACCATTAGGAAGAACAAATATTATTTTAGAAACAGGTAAGACCTTTGGTACAATTCCGTTAGGGTTAATGAGTGTAGTGCCTGGAAACCAGACGTATTGGACTATCGAAAATACATTTAGTAACCTGAATTTCTACGAATTTGTCACCGATCAATACACTACTTTGCAATGGAATCATGATTTTGGAGGAAGATTGTTTGGAAGGATTCCATTTATGAGAAAACTGAACTGGAGAGAATTTGTAGGTGTGAGAGCGGTTCACGGAACAATTTCTGATGAAAACCGTGCGATAAATGCCTCAGGACTTCCTTATAATGCTCCGGAAAATATATATTGGGAGTATAATGCCGGAATTGGAAATATCTTTAAAGTTTTCAGAATTGATTTTTCATGGAGAGGTAATTACCTAAACATGCCGGATGCTACCAGATTTGCTGTAAAAGGATCTTTCGGATTTTATTTCTAAATACACAAGGAGCAAAGCATTAAATTACAAAGTCGCAAAGGTTAAATTCTTTGCGACTTTTTTTTGTAGACTATTCATGTATAGGCTGATAAGTAAAAATAATCTGCAAAATCTGCGCGAAACAAAACTTAGCGACTCAGTATCTTTTTGCGAGATTATTTTATTTACTTTTGAAAATAGACTTAAAATCAAATTCATGCAGGAAGCTATTGATTTTCTTTCATCTAAAACTCCAATTTTTCGCGAAATAATAGAAAAGTACGGATTACCTCCAATTCCAAAACGCCCACAAGGCTTTGAAACTTTAGTACTGTTAATTCTTGAGCAGCAGGTTTCGATAGATTCCGCGAAAGCTACATTCTTAAAAATTAAGGCATATACAACTTGTAACCCCCAGACGATGTTGGTTTTATCAGAAGAAGAATTTAGAAGTCTGGGAGTAAGCCGTCAGAAAACAAAATACATTAAAATTTTGGCAGAAGCAGTTTTAAACAAAGAATTAGATATTGAAAGTTTATCCACAAAATCAGCAAAACAAGTTCGGGAAGAACTTATCCAATTAAAAGGTATCGGAAACTGGACTATTGATATCTATTTAATGTTTTGTCTTCAGGAACCAGATTTGATTCCACTGGGTGATATTGCAGTCATTAATACGATCAAAGAATTACTAAATATTCATGACAAACAAGAGATGGAGACTCATACCGATCAATGGAGTCCGTATCGGTCTTATGCGACCTATTTGCTTTGGCATTATTACTTAAATAAGCGAAATCGTAAGATTACCTATTAACTATCTGTTATATAAAAGGAAAGTATATTAATTAATCAATAAAATGCGTAGATTAATGTACTTTTTTCATTGTAAAAAAGGATTCTTTGGTTACTTTTGCAATCGAAATTATAGAAATAATAAAAAGTAAAAATGACCGCAGACAAACTAACAACTTTCGATGTATTAATCGAAATACCAAGAGGAAGCAGAAATAAATATGAGTACGATTTTGAAATCAAAAGAATGCGTTTCGACAGAATGTTATTCTCTTCAATGATGTACCCGGCAGATTACGGATTTATTCCGGAAACTTTAGCTCTTGACGGCGATCCTCTTGATGTATTGGTTTTGATTAACGAACCAACTTTCCCTGGATGTGTAATCGAAGTTAAACCAATCGGAGTTTTCCACATGGCTGATGACAAAGGACCAGATGAAAAAATTATTTGTGTACCGGTTTCAGACCCAATCTGGAATTCATTAAATGATCTTTCTGATATTAACGGACACTTATTAAAAGAAATCGAACATTTCTTCCAGGTTTACAAAGATCTTGAAAATAAAAAAGTAGATGTTGAAGGATGGGGAGATGTAAAAGAGGCATTCGCTATCATTCAAGAATGTACAGATCGTTTTAATCAAATTGAAAACAAACCAGAAGGATTATTTAGTATTAAATAATTTCAGGCATCATATTTTGTAAAAAAAGCAATACTCCGTTAAGAGTATTGCTTTTTTGTTTAAATTCGTTTAGTTAGTTTGTTGACTATTAACCAAAACCATTAAAATATTATGAATGCATTTATGATTTATTTGCCAATTGTGATGGCAATTATTGGATTACTTTTCATGGGAATAAAAAGGAGTTGGGTTTTAAAACAAGATGCCGGAGACGGCAAAATGAAGGAGATTTCAGATTACATCTACGAAGGTGCCTTAGCTTTCTTAAAAGCAGAGTATAAACTATTAACCATATTTGTAATTATTGCAAGCCTGGCTTTGGCAGGAATTACTTTTATTCCGGGAGTTAAAACACATTTATTAATCGTAATTGCATTTATTTTTGGCGCTCTATTTTCGGCTTATGCTGGAAATATTGGAATGAAAATAGCAACTAAAACAAACGTTAGGACTACACAGGCAGCCCGTACGAGTCTGCCTCAGGCTTTGAAAGTTTCTTTTGGAGGCGGAACCGTAATGGGACTTGGAGTTGCAGGTTTGGCAGTTTTAGGTTTAACAGCTTTTTTTATCATTTTTTTTAATTTATTTTCCGGAGGAGTCTGGAAAGACACCGAAACAATGACGGTTGTTTTAGAAACTCTTGCAGGATTTTCACTTGGGGCAGAATCAATTGCATTGTTTGCCAGAGTAGGAGGTGGAATCTACACTAAAGCAGCTGATGTCGGTGCTGATTTAGTAGGTAAAGTAGAGGCTGGAATTCCGGAAGATGATCCTCGTAATCCGGCCACAATTGCAGACAATGTTGGTGATAATGTAGGAGATGTTGCGGGTATGGGCGCTGATTTGTTCGGGTCTTATGTAGCAACAGTTTTAGCGGCAATGGTTCTTGGAAATTACGTTATAAAAGATATGGGCGGAAGTATCAATGATGCTTTTGGAGGGATTGGACCAATTTTACTTCCAATGGCGATTGCCGGTTTTGGAATTCTATTTTCAATCATTGGGACCATGCTGGTTGGTATTTCTGATGACAATGCCAAAGAAGCACAAGTTCAAAAAGCATTAAATATAGGAAACTGGGTTTCGATTGTTTTAACAGCTGTTGCCTGTTTTTTTTTAGTACAATATATGTTGCCTGAAACAATGCAAATGAGCTTTTTCGGAGAAGGTTCTAAAGACATTTCATCAATGCGTGTTTTTTACGCAACATTAGTAGGATTAGTGGTTGGAGGAGCCATTTCGTCAGTTACAGAATATTATACAGGATTAGGAACAAAACCAGTTTTGGCGATTGTGCAGAAATCATCTACAGGAGCAGGAACAAATGTAATTGCAGGTTTGGCAACCGGAATGATTTCAACTTTTCCCACTGTATTATTGTTCGCTGGCGCCATCTGGATTTCATATGCTTTGGCAGGATTTTACGGAGTTGCTTTAGCGGCATCAGCAATGATGGCAACAACCGCCATGCAATTGGCAATAGATGCGTTCGGACCAATTTCTGACAATGCGGGAGGAATTGCCGAAATGAGCGAATTACCAAAAGAAGTTCGTACCAGAACAGATATTTTAGACTCAGTAGGAAACACAACTGCCGCAACAGGAAAAGGATTTGCAATTGCTTCTGCAGCCTTAACATCATTAGCATTATTTGCAGCTTATGTAACCTTTACAGGAATTGACGGAATCAATATCTTCAAAGCGCCTGTTTTAGCTATGTTATTTGTGGGTGGAATGATTCCGGTTGTTTTCTCCGCTTTAGCGATGAATTCTGTTGGAAAAGCAGCGATGGATATGGTGTACGAAGTACGTCGTCAGTTTAAGGAAATACCGGGTATTATGGAAGGAACCGGAAAACCCGAATACGGAAAATGCGTTGAAATTTCTACAAAAGCCGCTTTACGCGAAATGATGCTTCCGGGGATTTTAACGATTGGTTTTCCAATTGCTATTGTACTTTTAGGAAAATTAGTTTACTCAGATAACAATCAATTGATTGCAGAAATGTTAGGCGGATATATGGCCGGTGTTACCGTTTCGGGAGTGCTTTGGGCTGTTTTTCAGAACAACGCAGGAGGTGCCTGGGATAATGCGAAAAAATCTTTTGAAGCAGGAGTGATGATTAATGGTGAAATGACATACAAAGGTTCTGATGCTCATAAAGCAGCTGTAACCGGAGATACTGTTGGAGATCCTTTTAAAGACACTTCCGGGCCTTCAATGAATATTTTAATTAAACTGACTTGTCTAATCGGATTGGTGATTGCTCCAATTTTAGGTGACGGACATGCGCCATCAGATATTGCCGCAAAAGGTTCCTGCTGCAAAATCGAAATGCATGCAGGCGGAGTTTCTAAATGTGGAGATATGTCTGGGATGACCAAAGAAGAATGTATTAAAATGTGTAAAGAAAAAGGCTGCTCTGAAGAAGAAACTGCAAAATGCCTGGCTCATTTTGATGCAAACGGAAAATACGTTCATCAAAAAACAGATTGTTTTGATACCAGTAAATATGATAAAAAACGTATTGAAGTTAATTTAGCTACCGTAAACGGAGTTACCACAGGAACTTTAACAAAAACAGAAAATGGCAAAACAACTACTGAAGTTTTTGAAGGAACGGAAGAAGAGGTAAAAGCAAGAATTGAAGCTGCTAAATAATAAAACTTTGAAATATAAATGATTATAGAAAATTATTGAGCATACTAAATATAAAGTTTTAATTCATAAAACTAACTGTTAACGCTGTAAGATTTTTGTCTTACAGCGTTTTTTTTGCAGTTTAAATTAGGTTTGATGGCTGTAGTTTTAATATGTAAAAAAACCGTATAAATTATAAGGAAATGTATTTGGATAATTAACTTTAAGGTTTATTTTTGAAAATAAATTCTTACTTAATATTTTGACAAATAAACTTATGGCACATTTTTCAGAGCAGGTACATATCAGCATAGGAAGTTTTACCCAAAACGTGGTTTATCATAATTTAGAACTAACGCAAAAGATGGCCGATCATCATCATTTTTCTTTTGTATGGCAATATACCCCGGCAAAGCTATCATAAATCCTGCAGATCAGGCAAAGGCAATACGAACCTATCTGGGAGATGAAGTTATTTTTACTTTTAAAAGCCTTACCGAAATCCGGTTGATGAGCAAAGGAATTATAACAGAACTTACTTCTGTAGACCTTCACGGCAGCGCCGAAGGATTGCATGTCAAAGGTATCAGCCATAGTATTGTTCTGGATGATATGAAAAAATC